>JBLIES010000024.1:0-26532 GCA_047633135.1 Roseivirga sp. | reverse complement strand
GCTTAATGTTTATGCATGAAGAATCTATCCGACAGGCAGATCAACGATATGCAATTCAAGAAACCGATAAAGTGAGTTTTGCAGATGGATATCCAGTATTAATGGTCAGTGAAGAGTCTATGGATCAACTTAATCAAAAGATGAACCTCAATTATACGATTGAGAGGTTTAGACCAAATATTGTTTGTGCAGGAGGCGAAGCACATGTAGAGGATACATTAAGGAAGGTGCAAATTAATAATGTAGAATTCTATGGTGTTAAACCATGTGCTAGATGTGTTTTAACCACGATAGACCCACTGACTACAGGGCAAGGAAAGGAGCCATTAAAAACGCTTTCAACCTATCGAAAATCAGGAAACAAAATACTTTTTGGAGAGAATTTCATTCCGGTAAATCAAGGTGAAATAGCGATTGGGGGCGATATTAACGTCCAAGAATCTAAATCAGGGCCTTTTCAGTAATTTACTACAGGCTTAAAATCAATAAAAAGGCGTCTATAGACGCCTTTTTATTTGTGATAGTAATCTTAATCAATTAACGGGTAGTGACTTTTCTTTGTGCTTTTTAATCTGACGTCTTAAAGCCTCAGTACAATGATCTGTTGCGGCTTCGAATGAGCCGTTGGTTTTCTCAGCGAATAATTGATCGCCAGGCACATTCAGTTTAATCTCAACCGTTTTATTTTCTATTCCTTGATTATTCACTCTCAAAATTACTTCAGCATTCACCGTGCGGTCGTAAAAAGTGTCCAGTTTATCTAATTTCTTTTGAATAAAGTCGATCAATTTGGTGTCTGCATCAAAGTGGACGGATTGAATTTGAACTTTCATAATGATAAAAATTTAAATGGTTAAACTTATGCTTTAGGGTGTGCTTGATCAAAAACTGCTTTAAGCTTTTCAAGCGAATTGTGTGTATACACCTGCGTTGCTGCTAAACTACTGTGCCCTAAAAGATCTTTCACAGCGTTGAGGTCGGCACCTTTATTTAATAGGTGGGTGGCAAACGTATGGCGTAATGCGTGAGGGCTCTTTTTCTCCGTAGAAGAAACCATGTTCAAAAAACTTTTAACGTTTCTATAGATGAGCATCGGATAAGCTTTGTTCCCACTGTTGTTTACGATTAAAAATGAGTTAAGATTGCTCTCAAACACATGATTTTTCTCAATTTTATAGTTTTTTATGATTTGTTGAAGGGATTGAGAAATAGGGATTATTCTCTCCTTGTTCCTTTTTCCTAAAACTTTGATGGTGCCTTGATGAAAATTAATGTCTGATTCCTTTAAACCAACCAATTCAGCCAAACGAATGCCAGTACCATAAAGTAGTTCAAGTATCATTTGTTGGCGATACCCTTCAAAATTTTGTGTGAAATCTACCTTGTCCAGAAAACCAATGAGTTCAGTTTCATCTGCAAAACTTGGGAGCTCTTTTTGGGTTTTTAGCAGCTTAATTTTAGCGGTTGGGTCTTTTTCTATTAAGTCCCTTTTCAGAAGAAACTTATAATAGGAGCGTAGGCTTGCTACTTTTCTGTTAACGCTTCTTGGCGAAATATCAGAATCCATTAACGACAAAACCCACGAACGAACCATTAATTGGCTTGCAAGTGTTGAGTCAGTCAACTGAAATTTATGAATAAGAAAGTCTGAAAATTGAGCTAGGTCGCTCTGATAAGAAATAACAGTATGTTGACTGTATCTTTTTTCGTAGGATATATACTTTAGGAAGGAATCAACCATGTTAGCACTGCGATTTACACACAGTACTAACATAGTGATTTATGCTTAAAAAATGAATGCCTTAGTAATTATCTTTGGCATACATCTTCTCTTTGTAAGCAGCTTTAATTTTTTGAGCGCGATTTGAAATTGAAGGTTTTTCAAATGCTTGTCGTGCTCTGAGTTCTTTTAAAACTCCCGTACGTTCGAATTTCTTCTTGAACCTTTTTAAAGCTCTGTCGATTGATTCGTTTTCTTTTACATTAATGATTATCATGATCTTTGATACACCTCCCTTCAAATTCGGACTGCAAAAGTAAAAAAAAATTAACACAAACTGCTGACTTTCACAAAAAAAGGACGGCCAACTGGCTGTCCCCTTCTTCGATTGAACTATGATTGACTGTAATTACTTTAAAATAGCACGAGAAATCACGAGCTTTTGAATCTCAGAAGTACCTTCTCCAATGGTGCAGAGCTTAGAGTCTCGATAAAACTTTTCAACTGGGTAATCCTTAGTATATCCGTAACCTCCAAAAATCTGCACTGCTTCATTAGAAAATTCTACCGCACATTCAGAAGCATAATATTTCGCAATGGCCGATTCTTTATTCACGCTTTTGCCTTCATTTTTTAACTGTGCGGCTTTATACGTGAGCAACTTTGCTGCTTGCAGTTTGGTCGCCATGTCGGCTAATTTGAAAGAGATGCCCTGGAAGTTAAAAATAGGCTGATTGAACTGTTGTCTTTCTTGGGAATATTGAAGGGCAGCTTCGTATGCACCTTCAGCGATTCCTAGACTTAGCGCAGCAATTGAAATTCTACCTCCATCAAGTACTTTCATTGATTGAATGAAGCCATGTCCTACTTCGCCCAAAATATTATCTTCTGAAACCCTGCACTCTTCAAAAATCATTTCTGCAGTTTCTGAAGTTCTCATTCCAAGTTTATTTTCTTTTCTACCCGTTTTAAACCCAGGATTGCCTCTTTCTACAACAAAAGCTGTCATACCATGAGAATCTCCGATTTCGCCAGTTCGAACAATAACAACGGCAATGTCTCCACTTGTTCCATGTGTAATCCAGTTTTTAGTACCATTGATTACCCATTCTTTACCGTCTTTTTTCGCGGTAGTTTTCATGTTACCGGCATCAGAGCCAGTATTAGGTTCTGTAAGTCCCCAGGCACCAAGCCATTCTGCGGTAGCGAGTTTAGGTAACCATCTTTGTTTTTGAGCCTCAGTACCAAACTGCAAGATATGACCAGAGCACAGAGAATTGTGCGCGGCCATGGATAGGCCTATTCCCGGATCAAGCTTCGCTAATTCAGAAATAGCAGTGATGTATTCATCGTAACCGAAACCAGATCCGCCATATTCTTGAGGAATAATAACCCCCATTAAGCCAAGATCACCAAGTTTTTTAATTACTTCAATTGGAAAAGTTTGATCATCATCCCATTGATTGCGGAAAGGTGTGATCTCTTTTTCACCAAAATTTCTGATCATGCTAGTGATCAAGTTTTGATTTTCGTTTAACTCAAAGTCCATGGCGTGTTATTATTTCTCGAAATTAGCTAAAATCGTTTTGCGAACAAACGATCGTTAGGTAAAATGGTTGGGTGTCTATTAAACACAGGGTTAATTCCTTTTATTGAAGAAGGGTAAATGGTTATTATTAAAATTTTACCTTTGAGAAGTAATAATACAAATTATGAAAAAAGTACTCATTACTGGTGGAGCTGGTTTTATTGGCAGCCACTTGGTTAGATTATTCGTTAATAAATATGCCGATTATCAGGTTTATAATTTAGATACCTTGACTTACGCAGGGAATTTAGAAAACCTAAAGGATGTAGAAGAAGCGAGTAATTATCATTTTTTAAAAGGAGACATCAATGATGAGCCATACCTAGATCAAATTTTTAGTGAGCATCAGTTTGATGCAGTTATTCATTTGGCTGCAGAGTCTCATGTCGATCGTTCCATCACTGATCCATTGGCCTTTGTAAAAACCAATGTATTCGGCACAGTGAATCTTTTGAATTCGGCTCTGAAAATTTGGAAAGGTGACTTTGAGAATAAACTATTCTATCATGTCTCGACAGACGAAGTCTATGGTTCTCTTGGCGAGACTGGTTTGTTTTTAGAAACTACAAACTACGATCCTCAGTCGCCTTATTCAGCATCGAAGGCGAGCTCCGATCATTTTGTACGTGCTTACCAAAACACGTATAAGTTGCCAATAGTGGTGTCTAACTGCTCTAACAATTACGGACCCTATCAATTTCCAGAAAAACTACTTCCACTTTGCATAAATAATATAAAGCACAGCAAAGCGCTCCCCATTTATGGTAAGGGCGAAAACATACGTGATTGGCTTTTTGTTGAAGATCATGCCTGTGCAATTGATCAAATATTCCACAACGGTAAGATTGGCGAAACCTACAATATTGGTGGGTTGAACGAATGGAAAAATATCGATATCGTAAAACTCCTCTGCGCAATCATGGACAAAAAACTGGGACGAGATAAAGGTACTTCTGAACAATTAATTACTTATGTAACTGATAGAGCTGGCCATGACATGCGGTATGCCATAGACGCATCGAAGATTAAGTCTGAATTGGGATGGGAACCATCCTTACAATTTGAAGAAGGGCTTGAAAAAACAGTAGATTGGTATTTGAAAAACGAGAACTGGCTCAACAATGTCACGTCAGGTAACTATCAAGAGTACTACACAAAACAATATGAGAATTAAGTTATGAAGGGAATTATTCTAGCAGGTGGGTCAGGAACAAGGCTCCATCCTTTAACTCTGGCCGTTAGTAAGCAGTTAATGCCTGTTTATGATAAACCAATGATCTATTATCCGTTGTCAATTTTGATGATGGCTGGCATTAAAGAAATATTAATAATCACCACACCACATGATAATGAATCATTCAAAAAGTTATTGAGTGACGGAAGCCAGCTGGGCTGCTCATTTACCTATGCAATCCAAGAGAACCCAGACGGTTTAGCGCAGGCATTTATTATAGGAGAAGAGTTTATTGGCGAAGACAAAGTAGCCTTGGTACTTGGGGATAATATTTTTTATGGCTCTGGTTTGTCAAAGCTTTTGCAATCAAATACAGAACCAGAAGGAGGTATTATTTATGCTTATCACGTGTCTGACCCAGAAAGATATGGTGTGGTTGAGTTCGATGATGACATGACCGCATTGAGTATAGAAGAGAAACCAGAGCAGCCAAAGTCAAAGTATGCCGTGCCAGGCCTTTATTTTTATGACAACAGTGTAGTTGAAATTGCAAAGAATCTAAAACCAAGTCCACGAGGAGAATTAGAAATCACGGATGTAAATAGGGAGTACTTAAAAAGAGGAAACTTAAAGGTCAGTATTCTTGATCGAGGGACCGCTTGGCTAGATACTGGCACCTTTGAATCATTAATGCAGGCAGGTCAGTTTGTTCAGGTGATTGAGGAAAGGCAAGGGTTTAAGATCAGCTGTATCGAAGAAATCGCTTATAGAATGAAATTTATTTCTAAAGAACAACTTAAAGAGATTGCAAAACCATTGGTAAAATCTGGTTACGGGCAGTATCTGTTGGGGCTAATTAATTAGAAAACCACTCGATCCGCAAGAATGAAACATTAATGAGTTTGAGTCAGACATTTCTTAACTTACATACAAAGATTTGATTTGATTAAAAAAAACATTAATTTCGCATCACTTAAGGGATTTAACCACGAGGGGACCAAAAGTCCCCTCTTTGTTTATCTGAATTAATTTATGGACATAAAGGATTTTGTAGAGAAGGCGGCTTTAGAAAGCTTGAAAGATAAGTCTCACTTTATTGTCGATGTAATAGTAAAAGGTGTTACTAGCAAAACTAAAATATTAGTATTGCTGGATTGTGACAATGGTTTGAACATTGATGACTGTGCGGACTTAAGCAGGGCAATCGGAATTAAGATGGAGCTTGAAGAAGTTTTTGATGATCCCTTTACCCTAGAGGTATCTTCTCCTGGGTTGGATCATCCACTTAAATTCAAGAGGCAATACCAAAAAAACGTTGGTAGACAACTAAAATTAACCTTTGTAGATGGTCGCATCGAAAAAGGAAAACTTATAGAGGTGGGCGATGAGTCCATTAAATTTGAAAAAGAGATAATGGACAAGAAGAAAACGATAACTGAATTAGTTGACGTAAACTTTGAGTCTATAGAAAAAGCGAATGTATTAGTGTCATTTAAGTAATCAGAATGGACAGTTCAATATTAATCGAATCATTTGCAGAGTTTGCAAAAAATAAGAATGTAGATAGGCCTACAATGATTAGAATTCTGGAAGATGTTTTCAGAACGATGATCAGAAAAAAATATGAGGTAGATGATAACTTTGATATTATCATCAATGCTGATAAAGGTGATTTAGAGATTTGGCGATTCAGAGAAATTGTTGACGATAATTCAGAGGATATCTGGGATTATGATAAAATCAGTTTAACAGATGCCCGTATTATTGAGCCAGATTTTGAAATAGGCGAAGAAGTAGCTGAAGAGATCAAACTATTGGATTTTGGAAGAAGAGCAGTAATGACTGCGCGTCAGACACTAATTCAAAGAATTAAGGATTTAGAAAAAGATATACTTTATCAGAAGTATAAAGATTTGATTGGAGAACTTACTTCAGTTGAGGTGTATCAAATTTTGGGTAGAGAAGTGCTTTTAATTGATGGTGAAGGCAATGAACTTTCTTTACCAAAGGCAGAGCAAATTTCTAAAGACAGATTTAGAAAAGGAGAATCGATCAGAGCGATTATTGATAGAGTTGACATGGTGAATGGCAACCCCAAAATTATACTTTCAAGAACCTCTGGAGAATTTTTAGAAAGACTTTTCGAATCTGAAGTACCAGAAGTATATGACGGTTTAATTACCATCAAAAAAGTGGTAAGAGAACCAGGTGAAAGAGCAAAGGTGGCTGTTGAATCCTACGATGATAGAATCGATCCCGTTGGCGCTTGCGTTGGAATGAAGGGTTCAAGAATTCATTCTATTGTGCGTGAACTTCAAAACGAGAATATCGATGTTATCAATTACACTGATAACCTAGAATTATATATTGCTCGGGCACTTAGCCCAGCAAAAATCACCAGTTTGAAAATTCTGGAAAAAGAAGGCAGAGTATCTGTTTATTTAAAACCAGATCAGGTGTCTTTAGCAATTGGTAAAGGAGGACAGAACATTAAGTTGGCTTCTAAGCTTGTAGGTTTAGAGATTGATGTGTTCAGAGAACTTTCAGAACTTGAGGAAGAAGATGTGGATCTAGAAGAGTTTATCGATGAGATAGATGACTGGATTATCGATGAACTTAAGAAAATTGGTTTAGATACCGCAAGGAGTGTTTTAGCGATTTCCGCAGACGATATCGTGAGGAGAACAGAGCTAGAAGAAGAGACCGTAAAACACGTCTTGAAGATTTTATCTACTGAATTTGAACAGGGGTAAGATTTTATTTTAGAGCTTAAAAAGAGAGAGATTTGAGTATGGCAGAAGAAAGAATGATGAGATTAAGCCAAGTGGCGAGAAAACTAAACGTTGGAAGAAGTTCCCTCGTAGATTTTCTTTCCTCTAAAGGATTTGATGTTGACAGCAGTCCCAACTCCAAAATTACGGATGAACAATACCGTATGTTGGCGAAAGAGTATGCTGCATCCGCATCTGAAAAGGAGGAGGCTTCTCATCTAACTATCGGCACGAAGCATGTCGAAGAAAAGCCAGCTCCTAAATCGGAGCCAGCTCCAGTTCGAGTAGATCCTAAAAAAGGCGAGGAGGAAATTCTGATCAAGAATCTTTCCAGCGAAAGATTGGTCAAAAAAGAAGAACCTAAAGTCGAGACGCCCAAGCCTGTTCAAGAACAGCCGAAAGCAGAGGTGCCTAAACCCGTTCAAGAAGAGCCTAAACCAGAGGCGCCTAAACCAGAGACGCCCAAGCCAGAAACACCTAAGGCTGTTCAAGAACAGCCTAAAGTCGAGGTGCCTAAGCCTGTAGTGGTGGAGAAACCTAAGGTGGAGGCTCCAAAAGAGACCCCTAAAGAAGCGCCCAAGAAAGAATTTGATAAGGACAAAAGGCATACCTTTAAAGTGGTAGGTAAAATAGACCTAGAGCCCAAAAAGAAACCAGTGCCTCAGGTTTTTGTCAAAAAAGAAGAGCCCAAAAAGGAAGAGGTTAAACCAATACCTGTTCTAAATGAAACCATTAAGGCAAAAGCAGATTCTCTGACTGGTCTTAAGGTGCTTGGTAAAATCGAGCTTCCAACGAAGAAAGAAAAACCTAAACCCGAGTTTAATAAAGGGAATCAGTCAGCCGCTGACAAAAAGAAAAGACCAAGAAAACGTATCCCTTCTAAAGTGGAGCGTCCAGATAAGAGAGGAGTTGGGCCTGCCGATAGAAGAGGAGGAGTAGGGAAACCTATTGATAATAGAAAGAGAGTTCCAAAAGTAGAACTCACTGACAAACAAATACAAGATCAAATAAAAGAGACACTCGCTCGCTTGAGTGGAGGGAAAGGTGGCGGAAAAGGCCGTTCGAAATATCGTAAAGATAAAAGGAGCGCTGCCCAAGAAGCTGCTGAAGAAAAGATGCTTCAAGACCATGAAGAAGCACAAATCCTTAAGGTAACAGAGTTTATCTCAGCAAGTGATTTGGCCTCTTTAATGGGTGTAACAGTCAATCAAGTGATTTCTACTTGTATGGGTCTGGGCATGTTTGTCTCTATAAATCAAAGGCTTGATGCAGAGGCAATTACAATTATTGCAGATGAATTTGGTTTCGATGTAGGTTTTACCACATCTGATGAAGATGTAGAAGTTATTGAGCAAGAGGACACCGCGGATCAGATGATCGATCGCGCTCCGATTGTGACGATCATGGGGCACGTTGACCACGGTAAAACATCACTCCTTGACTTTATTAGAAACTCTAAAGTCACTGAAGGTGAAGCCGGAGGTATAACGCAACATATTGGAGCCTATGATGTACAAACCGCTGATGGTAAGAAAATTGCGTTCTTAGATACTCCTGGTCACGAAGCTTTTACAGCAATGAGAGCCCGTGGAGCAAAAATTACTGATGTAGTAATCATCGTGGTTGCCGCAGATGATAATGTGATGCCACAGACTAAAGAGGCAATCAACCATGCGCAAGTAGCAGAGGTGCCGATAGTTATCGCTATAAATAAAATTGATAAACCGACCGCCAATCCAGAACGAATTCGTGAAGAATTAGCTCAAATGAATATTCTGGTAGAAGATTGGGGTGGTAAATACCAGTGTCAAGAAGTGTCGGCAAAAACTGGCCAAGGAGTGGAAGAGCTGCTTGAAAAAGTGTTGCTTGAGGCAGAATTATTAGAGCTTAAAGCTAACCCTGATAAGAACGCGTCAGGAAGTGTTATTGAAGCTAGTTTAGATAAAGGAAGGGGTTATTTAACCACCTTAATGGTTCAAACGGGAACTCTGAAAATCGGTGATGTTTTGCTTGCAGGACCTCATTATGGCAAGGTTAAGGCCATGTTTGATTATAGAGGTAACAAACTGAAATCAGTTGGTCCATCCACACCTGTTCAAATGCTAGGTTTAGATGGAGCCCCTCAGGCAGGTGATCGCTTTAACGTAATGGACTCTGAAAGAGAGGCCAGAGAAGTGGCGAACAAGCGTGAGCAAATATTGAGAGAGCAAAGCGTAAGAACTAAGAAGCACATTACACTAGATGAAATCGGTAGACGATTAGCAGTGGGTAACTTCAAAGAACTCAATGTAATTATTAAGGGTGATGTTGATGGTTCTATCGAAGCGCTTGGTGATTCATTATTGAAACTTTCTACTGAAGAAGTTCAAGTGAATATCATCCATAAAGGTGTAGGTCAGATTTCCGAATCAGACGTACTCTTAGCTTCAGCTTCTGATGCGGTAATCATCGGTTTCCAAGTGAGACCATCGAGTGGTGCAAGAAGAATCGCTGAAAACGAAGAGATTGAAATCAGGTTATATTCTATCATCTATGATGCGATTAACGAAATCAAAGATGCAATGGAAGGCTTACTTGAGCCAACCGAGAAGGAAATCATTACAGGTAATATTGAAGTAAGAGATATCTTCAAAATATCTAAAGTGGGAACCGTAGCCGGTTGTTTTGTTACTGAAGGTTTCGTGAAGCGAAATAATCAAATCAGGTTAATTCGAGATGGTATTGTTAGCTATACTGGTAACATTGGCCAACTGAAACGATTCAAAGATGACGTTGCTGAAGTTAAATTCGGTTACGAGTGTGGTCTAAGTATTAAAGGCTTTAACGACATCAAGGAAGGTGATATTATCGAAGGTTTCGAAATTCAAGAAGTGAAAAGGACTCTTTAATGAGAACTCTTTAAATAAATTAAAAAGCCATTCTAAGAAATTAGAATGGCTTTTTTGTTGCTATGGATGTGATTCTGAAATTTTTGATTTATGCTTTGGCCATTGGAGTTATCATTGGTTTGTATTCTCCTTGGCGAATGCTTTGGTGGACGAGCCGGCAAAATCGCCTACTAGTGCTCAAGTACTATGGTATTCCGCTACTGATTTTATTGTTGATCTACGTTTTTACAGAACACTAATTTTGCCGACTTGGTTGATAGTGGCTAAAAGGGACTAATCGCCTTTGTCTGTTATGCTTATTTAACAGCTTTCCATTTTAATTCAGAGATAAGAGCAGCAACTGCTTTTTCTAAATCTTTAAGCGCCTGCCGGGCGCCATCAAAATCTTCTATTTTTTTCTTAAAACCTTCTTTTTGGTAGATGATAAAGGTAGTCGGTAGGTCTGTTTTGTGATGTAGGCGTCTTCGAAAGAGGCGAAATTATTTTCTTCAAATTTACCAATAAGGGCCCATGCAAGGTGTTTTCTTCATGGAAATGACAAGGCTCTCTCCCTGTGTTACTTGGCCAGCTTTGCAGCCGACACTGGAAACATTGGTCAATTGAAGCGATTCAAAGTCGATGTGGCTGAGGTAAGGTTCGCTTACGAATGTGGTTTGAGCATTAAAGGATTCAACGAGATTAAGGAAGGTGATATCATTGAAAGATTTGAAATTCAAGAGGTAAAAAGGAAGCTTTAATTCAAGAATTATAAGACTGAAAAAAGCGATTGAGGAGACTCAATCGCTTTTTTGTTATTTCTCAGTAGTCAAGGTAAGTACTTTTTTTATAGATATAATTTGGATCTAGTGGATGAAAAAATAGAGCACTCCCTTTTTTACTCTCTTGTACAATCTCGTAAATGAGATTATCGTCTATCAGAATTGGATCAAAAGCTAGTTTATATAGGGGTTTGAGCTCAAAGCTATCTGCTTTGGGGCTTAATTGATAAAGCTGATATTCATAGGCCTCTTTAATCTTATTTGCTTTGCGCTCTTTGATACCCTCAGGAATAACAGTAATGTTTATCCGCTTAATGGCATAGTGTTTCTTCAGCTTAAAATCGAAAAGGTACTTCCAACCTTCTTTATCCTTGTCTGCTATAGGCAATTCTATTTCATTAATAAGTTGAGGTTCGCTAGACATATCAATGGAGAAAATCTTGGCGGCTTCCCGGTCATAAAAGGTATAATGGTTTTTGTGAAGAGAAAATCTAGTAGAGCCATAACTGTTTCGACCCACCCGTTCTACTAGCGACTTCTCTTTGTCGAATAATGGACGAATAGGTAGTTTTTCATAAGTCTTTCCTGTTAACTTCCTATAATCTTCTTCGTTTAGAGCATAAATCTTGGTTGAATCATCGGTATTATACTTACCATATCGAAAAGAATTTAACTGAAGCAGCTCTAACGAGTCTGCGGAAAAGTAGAAATAGGATGACAAATAGTTTTCGGACTTCAGATTTTTTGTACCAATTACATAGCGGTTAACAATAAAATAGGGCCTGATGTAGTCAGAAATGAATACTGCTGATACATCAATGGCCATCTTAGTTTTGAATTTACCTTCAGTAATATAAATTTCGAAAAGGTCGCTAGTGTTCTTAATAGAAAAGCTTGAATCTGACCTCATCAGAAGCAAATCATTTCCTCTCACCGGCATGGTATCTACCACAATGTTCGCTTCGTTTAACAAGTACATAAAGCGCTGATTCTGCCGAATCTCGTCTGCAAAATGTAAGATCTTATATTCTCCTACCCTGTAGAATTCTTCAAAAATCAGGTTTTCGTTGGCGTACAGTAGGTTTTTCGGGAGTTCTTGACTAATGGCACTATTTTGACAAAACAGTGACAATATAACAATGGAAAAAACCAGTGCCACTTTTGAGTTTAACCTTAGACAACAAGTAATTTGATTTTGTTCCATGTGATTTAATTTGAATAATTGTTTACTGTAAAATCAACTCAAGATTCTCCGTTTCAAGCTTCTCTACTCGCATTAAACCATCATTGCCAAATTCAAGCCAAGTAGGTCCAATTAAGCTAGTTCTATATTTTTTCAGCATATAATCCTTATCCCAAAAAATTTTGTAATGTGTGTCTAAGGAAGTGACATAGCCATTTATTGCATCATCGAATGTCGAGCCGGCCAAAACTATATTAACGTCTAATTGATTGGCGGATAAATGTTGTAAAACTTCTTTTATGCACGGGTCACAACCAGCAAGTTGAACAATAACCACCTTGTCATCCTTGTCAAAACTAATTTTATGGACATCACTAAAATACCTTAGTACAGCAGCCTCATACTCAGGAGCCAGAGGTTTTTGCGGAGTAGTACAAGCAAGAGAAAATAACATTAAAACTAAAATACTATTGACCGTTTTCATTTATTGTTGGCTTAAATCGGTAAAACATGATACTATTCTCGTCTGGTGGAAGGCTTGGGTTTTTAATCCATAAATCGTCTAAAGCAGTAAAGGCAATAACTGGTAAGAGTGCATTCTTAGGCAATTCATAGTGCCCTACTCTTTTAAGACCATAGTTGTACATACTGATACACCAAGGGCCGAACCATCTTTCGTTTAGCAATCCATCAATATTCAACAATGGTTGTTTATGCTTAAGAAAACGATAGATAATTTTATTGTTTTCATCATGCAGCAGAACTGGATAGGCAGGCTGTTCGATTAACCAATCACTTTCCTTCTGAAACTCACCTCTCATTGGTAAGGCCTCGGGAGCGCCTTTCCAATGTTCGCAATGCTCATTACTTACATAAAGTAAATCACCAGTTTTGTTGTTATAAGCAGCTAAATATTCTGAAGCGCCAAACTGCACAAAGGACAGCGTATCTACAACAGCTAGCAGTGGATCATTATAAAGGATAAAATTATTCCCTCTAACATAATTCTGCGGGTAGTTACCATAAATAGAAACAAACTTTCTTTCCACAATAGAGTAGCTTGCAAAAGCCTGATAGTCAAAATTATCTTCTGAGGACTTGAGCCATCTATAAGTATAGAACTGTAAGGTATTGTTAGAAGCAACATAGACTGGTCCATTCTTAAGGCCCTGATTAGCATAGGCATCATATTCTGAAAAGCCATCGGGCAGTGGCACATTACTAAAGTCAAAAATATCTACTATTTTTGACCTCTCATTCATTAGATATACCCTATTAGCTTCATTTGATAACAAAAATATAGTATCCGAATTGTGGAAATAAAAACCATCTATTCCTCCTTTAATACCATCAGGGCCTTCCGAATCAAACTGGATAGAACCAAGAGCTCTTTTTTCATCTAATGAATATATATCTAGGCGATAATATTCGGATTTAAGTCCTATCCATAGATGCTGCTTTTGGTCATTGTACGTCTGATGACTCAGGTACTCTCCAGAAAGCGGTGGATCGAAGCGTAGTGTATCCCCGGTGATGCTAGCAAAACCAATAGAATCGACAAAAGGCAGATTCACTATTTTCTCATTAGCAAACCTTACCTCAGTCGTGCTATCACAACTGAGGAAGGTTAATAAAATTGGCAGAGCTACAAGCAACGACTTATAAAAATAACTTCGCATGTTTAATTGTTAATGCCAGTCATCAAAGTATAACTACTAATACTTTGGCCAACTTACCAGCAGTTTCTAAATAAGTGCTACCGTCACACCAATTTTTCTTCTGCTCAAGGCAATTAGTACCTTCTTTCATTCTTCTACATATTTCCTCGTTTTTATCCAAGAAGCAATGACCTATCTTAAAGTCCCTTTTACCACTTCCCTCAGCGCTAGCCAAATTAGGTGAAAGCATAAGACCTCCGCAGAATAAAATAACCAAAAGACTTGCTATGAATGATTTGATTTGAGAATTTGATTTTTTCATTTGTGTTTTCATTATAATCGCGTTTTAAATTTTAATCTTTTCACAATACCAACTTGAGAATCCCAGCTAACTTACCAGCAGTTTCTAAATAAGTGCTACCGTCACACCAATTTTTCTTCTGCTCAAGGCAATTAGTACCTTCTTTCATTCTTCTACATATTTCCTCGTTTTTATCCAAGAAGCAATGACCTATCTTAAAGTCCCTTTTACCACTTCCCTCAGCGCTAGCCAAATTAGGTGAAAGCATAAGACCTCCGCAGAATAAAATAACCAAAAGACTTGCTATGAATGATTTGATTTTAACTGAACTATTTTTCTTTTCTGTTTTCATGATTTGTGTTTTTGTGTATTGTTATCAGCAATTAAGATTAGACTCGTACAACTTTTGATATACGTAGCTTACCAGAAAGTTTTTCGAAACGAAACCCTTTCTAATCTAATTCATTTAGATTACTGTATTAAATAAAAGATAATCCAAGAAGGACGAAACCACTTTTCTGGAAAGTGTACAGAGTGCGTTTATCAATTGTAAATGATATAAATAATATGGTTTAAGGTTAAGTATATTACATTATACAAACAAACATTGGGGGGGGTATTTTTTAATAATTCATGTACAAAGCGTCTTTATGTATGTGAATTGTCATTTAACCTTGTAGCAAGTGGTTAATAGTCGCAGTGAAAAAGGATACTTTGAAAAATTTCAAAGTATCCTTAAGTCAGGTGTCAATGCTTGAATCGGGCTTGTTTATGGTCGTGTTAACCGTGCTTTTCTATTTCTTTTCACTTTGCCTATTAATAGGCCTCTATTCTCCTTGGCGAATGCTTTGGTGGACGAGCCGGCAAAATCGCCTCCTAGTGCTCAAGTACTAGGGAATTCCGCTACTGATTTTATTGCTGATCTACGTTTTTACAGAACACTAATTTTACCGACTTGGTTAATAGTGCCTAAAAGGGACTAATCGCCTTTGTCTGTTATGCTTATTTAACAGCTTTCCATTTTAATTCAGAGATAAGAGCAGCAACTGCTTTTTCTAAATCTTTAAGCGCCTGCGGGGCGCCATCATAATCTTCTATTTTTTTCTTAAAACCTTCTTTTTGGTAGGTGATAAAGGTAGTCGGTAGGTCTGTTTTGTTTGTGATGTAAGCGTCTTCGAAAGAGGCGAAATTATTTTCTTCAAATTTACCAATAAGGGCATCAAGGTATTCTTGACTAACACTGGAGGTAAACTTGCCTTTTAAATCTAGGTGCTGCCTTGCTGCTAATTCCACAAAGCCATTTTTATAAATATTGAGATCAAAATCAGGACAAGGGCCCATGCAAGGTGTTTTCTTCATGGAAATGACAAGGCTATCTCCCTGTGTTACTTGGCCAGCTTTGCAGCCTAGTAAGCTACTAAAGATCAGAATTACGATTAATTTTCTCATGATTTACGTCAAAAATAACAATGGTGTACTCTTTTTTGTTTTAAATTTTTAGGATCAGAAGAGAGCATATGAACTGTAGTTAGCATATCTTTCATCAACATATCTAACTGTGTACTAACCTGACAGTGTAATATGTAAATTTAAATCAACCGATTGATTTTCATCAGCAAGTTTTATCAAAATGAAGAAATATTTTATACTAGCGCTTTTACTAACCACTAATATAGTTTTTTCCCAAAAAGGCGAAAGGTTAGATACAAAAATTCAAACCATATGTTATGCATCAAACACTAGCATGGGTACTAGGATCTATCAAAAAACTATTGACGAGTACTCGAAAAGTATCTCTATTTTTAATAATAAATCAACCAATGCGCAGCAAGCGGCTACTTTTGAGGTAACATATAATGGTTTCACTGACGAAGCCCAAGTTGCTTTTCAAGCTGCTGTAGATATTTGGGCAACTTTAATCACATCTCCAGTTACCATTCGCATTGATGCCACTTGGTCGGCATTAGATGATGGAGTTTTAGGGTCTGCTGGATGGGGTACAGCGTACAGAAATTTTGAGGGCGCTCAAGAGTTAAATACTTGGTATCCTGTAGCTTTAGCAGAAAAAATGGCTGGTGTTGACCTAAATGCTACCGAAGACTCAGATATCATAGCCAATTTTAGTCGTAGGGTGAATTGGTACTTGGGTACAGATGGAAATCCAGCGGGAGATGAGTATGACTTGGTTTCTGTTGTTATGCATGAAATTGGACATGGCTTGGGCTTCGTAGATGCTTATGGTTATACCGAGGGTGTCGGTTCATATGGTCTACAAGACTTTGCATTTATTTTTGATTTAGGAGTCCAGAATGGATCAGGAAATAATTTAAGTGATTTGGAAAACCCATCAGAGGCGCTTGGAACAGCTTTGACAAATGACTCTGTCTATTTCAATTCCCCATCGGCTATTGCTAAGAATGGAAGCAGGCCTCGTTTATTTGCCCCTACTACATGGAGCAATGGCTCTAGTATTGCACATTTGAATGAGAGTACCTATCCTGCTGGGAATGAAAATTCGCTTATGTCCCCACAAATTGGTCAAAATGAGGTCATGCACGATCCCGGGCCAATTACGCTAGATATGTTTGGAGATATGGGTTGGGAATTTACCTATATACAACATGATAACCTGCCAAACTCAGAAGATATCACGACAGATAGCTATACGGTAACAGCTACCATCAATAGTGATGTTGGCTATGTTGAAGATCAAGTACTCCTTTTTTATTCGAAAGATAACTTTGTAAGCGACACCATAACTGTACAAATGCAAGAAACTGGCACTACCAATGAGTACAGTGCAGAAATAATATCTGCTAAGCTTGAGGGGCAGGTCTATTCTTATTTCTTGTCTACCAAGGACATTAAAGACAGGTCTTTTACAAAACCAAGTTTGCTGCGTGCGAATAGATTTTTCACTTTTCAAACCGCGCAAGACAGCACACCACCCGAAATTATACATAGTGCGCCCGATTTTGTTCGGACAACAGATGTTAGCCTTAAACTCGAGGCTACCATTATAGATTTTAGTCCTTTGGCGAGCGTTGAAGTTGAATATTATGTGAACGATCAGGCTGCTCAAACTGCCAGTATGGTTGAGGTAAATCGTGCTAATAGTATTTATGCTTTAGAAATCCCATTAACGAGTCTAGGATTGGCAGATGGCGATTCAATTCGTTATAAAATAACTGCAACGGACGCAAGTAAGCTGCTTAATACCACCACATTTCCATCCAGCAATTTGATCAAAATCAATGTAGTGGCTACTTTAGACCCAGTAGGGTTTTATGAAAACAACTTTGATGATATTACTGCCGCTGCAGAAGATTTTTTCGTGAGTAATAATTTTTCAATTAAAGTAGAAAGTGACTTTACTACAGGTGCAATCCATTCCGATCATCCCTACGCTGATGGAACGGGGAGTGGAGATCAGAGTGACTATATCTATGAACTCAGGGTGCCTATTATTTTAGATACGAATCAGGCAAGCCTAAATTTTGATGAAGTGGTATTGGTAGAGCCAGGGGAAGCGGGGACTGATTTTGGGGATGATGAATTTTGGGATTATGTGATTGTTGAAGGCTCTAAAGATGGCGGTTTCAACTGGTTACCCTTTGAAGATGGTTATGATAGTAGAAGGAATGCGCAATGGCTTAGCACCTATAATGGGGCAATCTCTAATAATAATTCAGAAGCTACTGGAACGGAGAGCCTTTACAAGACTCATGAAATTGATATGCTGTCTAATGGTTCTTTCTCAGGAGGCGAAGAAGTCTTAATTCGCTTTCGCTTGCACGCTGATGCTAATGCTCATGGCTGGGGTTGGGCGATTGATAACTTAAGCATACAAGTAGACAATGATTTGCCAACTATTTTGCACGATCAAATTGATTATACAACGACTACATCTCAGTTAGCGCTAAACTTTATAGTGACGGATAACATTGCAGTAGGAGATGTTAACCTTGCGGTCTTGGTGAACGATCAAGCACAAGCTACTTTGAGTTTGACGGTTACGGGTGCAAATGAATACAAAGCAGTAATCGATATTTCAACATTAGCGGTGGGGGATGTAATCAAATACAGGTTAGAGGCGTCCGACACTAAAACGCCTAATGCGAATGTATCTTACCTCCCTTCAGAAAATACTTATTTCGAGACACCGATTATTGCGTTCTCTGACCCCCAGGACACGTATACCAATGACTTTAATACACCAACAAATGACTTTGTAGGAAATATATTTTCAATACAAAACTTGTCTGACTTTGTGGATGGCGCTATTTATAGCGGCTACCCTAAAGCCTTCGGTTTAGATTCGACTAGTAGCTTTACTTATACTTTAAAAACCCCAATTACTGTAAGTGCCACAACCCCCAGTGTGTCTTATGATGAAGTTGTATTGGTAGAAGCATTCACTGATTATGTGGCCTTCGAAGCTTCAAAGGACAATGGAGCCAATTGGATTGAGGTGAATAAATATAGCTCAAGGAGTGAGACTATCTGGTTTCAGCAGTTTCAGGCAGGAGCAACAGGAAACACTTCCTTAATTAGAAATAGATTATTTGATCTTACAGATAACCCTGACATACAAGCCGGGGATGTGATTTTAATAAGGTTTCGCTTAGAAAGAGTAGCTCCTGACACTGGCTTTGGTTGGTTTATTGATAACCTTGAGATTCAATCGGACATAGTCACTTCTATTGATCCCGAAGCCATGGAAAGTCAGGTTCAAGTTTATCCCAATCCGGTAACGAATGGTATCCTAAAACTCAAAGTGGGTGATATTAATGTGAGAGAAGTAGATTTTTCTATTCATCAATTCAATGGAAAGATGCTAGGAGAAGCTCAAGGAAAAGCATTGGACGGTGAAAATGTACTGTCTGTAGATCTCTCAGACTTGCCTGCTGGCCTTTATCTACTCAGGGTAGTGGAAGGAAACAGAACGTCTGTTCATAAAGTGATTAAATTGGATTAGAATAAACAGATGAACGGATAACAAAGGCTATTTAATTATGTTGAATAGCCTTTGTTATTACACCTTTTTACAGAGCACTACTTTTTTACCATCTTGGTCAGTGGTAGCAAAAATATACTGATTACCTCCATCTGTCAAACCGGTTTTCTTTCTTATTTGATCCACGGTCATGGGGTAGTTACGCACTGTGATGTTCGCTTTCATGTCTGGAATGGCGGTTTTCAAAACTGCCTTATTCATTTTTAACTCCTTTACTACTTTGAAAGACCTTCCAGGAAAATCGGGAATGAGAAGTTTAGAGGTATAAAGGTGAGTGTTTGCATTTAGTTTTTGGGCTCCATAAGCCACAGCGACACTCTTAAAGGCCCCAGCTTTTAATAGGGCAACATTGGGTTCGTATAGATATTCGTTGACTTGACTAGACTCTATTGCCAGGGACTCTTCTGCACTCGACTTAATTTTAAAATCAACCAATTCGATCTGCAGGTCAATTGCCCTGATGTCTGGATTTAAATTCGCACGCTTATCAATAATAAAAAGCAATTCCTTGACTTCATTATTGATTGCAATGACCTGCACTTCCGTAACCCCACCTATGTCAGCAATTGCTCCTTTGATATCCAAAAGAGGCGACATCTTAATAATAATACGCTCGCTTTTTTCTTTCATTAGGGGCAAAAGTTCAATGAAGTTAGGTTCGCAATCCTGAACTCTAAACACTTTACGTTGATTCGTACCTCTTCGAGCTGGATCGAGATAAATAAGATCGAAATGAATGGCCGTCTTTTTAATAAAATCGTCTGCCTCTTGATTATAGAACTGAGCATTAGTGAGCTTCAGGCTTGCCATATTATGCTTTGCCAAGGCTACTAAATGTCCTTGTTTTTCAATATAGAAGGCGGTTTTAAAAGACTGGGCTATGAACGAAAAATCTATACCCATTCCACCAGTTAGATCTAGAAAGCGATCTCCGTTAAATAAAGAGGCCTTATGTATCGCGGTTTTTTCAGACGAGCTCTGTTCTATTGAAAGGGGTGGCGGAAATATTAAATCTTTGGAGTTATACCAGGTAGGAAGCTTCTGTTTTGCTTTTTTACGTGATTGAATTTGCTCAACTGCTAATTTAATATTGATGTGAGGAAATTGTTTAGCCTGTAAAATCAAAGCCGAGGGATCATCGTTTTCATGATCCCTTATGAACTTCTGAACTTCAGGTTTTAGCAGTGCCTCAATCAAACTAGATTACGTTTTTTGAAAGGTATTCAGCGATTTGAACTGCATTTGTAGCAGCTCCTTTCCTTAAATTATCAGCCACAATCCACATGTTTAGGGTGTTTTCTTGGCTTTCATCTCTGCGAATTCTTCCAACAAAAACATCATCCTTTTTATGAGCCGTCAAAGGCATTGGATAGAGGTTATTCTTGGGGTCATCTTGAACCGTAACTCCTTCAGCATTTTCTAATATGTTTCTTACTTCGCTCAGGTCAAAATCATTTTCGAACTCTATATTGACTGCTTCAGAATGCCCACCGATGGTAGGAATTCTCACCGTTGTAGCTGTAATCCTAATGGAATCATCACCAAAAATCTTTTTGGTTTCATTCACCATCTTCATTTCCTCTTTGGTATAACCGTTGTCTAAAAAGGAATCAATATGAGGTAACGCATTCAAATCGATCTTATGAGCGTAGGCCATTTTTCCGCTAATGCCGTTTCGTTCGTTCATCATTTGATCAACAGCTGCTTTCCCAGAACCAGTCACAGATTGATAGGTAGAAACTACAATTCTTTTGATCTTGTATTTTGAATGCAATGGCGCTAGCGCAACCACCATTTGAATGGTAGAACAATTTGGGTTGGCAATGATTTTGTCATGAACCGTTAAACTATTAGCATTGATTTCTGGCACAATGAGTTTATGTAGCGGGCTCATTCTCCAAGCAGAGGAATTATCAATCACAAAGGTACCGACAGCAGCAAACTTGGGAGCCCATTCGAGGGAAGTCGTACCTCCTGCCGAGAAGATAGCGATCTCAGGCTTTTGGGCTACAGCATTTTGTAAACTAATGACCGAATACTCTTTTCCATTATAGCTCATTATTGTACCAACAGATCTTTCAGAGGCTACTAAAAGTAATTCGTCAAAATGAAAATTTCTTTCTTTCAAAACTTCCAAGATCTCTCCACCAACCAAACCGGTGGCTCCTATAACTGCTAATTTCATTTTATAATTAAATTTTAACGGTAAAATTGGGTTAATATTAAGATGAATTGCATTTTATTTCTTATTTTAATACTTCTGAAACCAAATACTTAGAATTTACTGATGAGGTTAAGCTCTTTTTTTACCATACTCTCATTTCTTCTGCTGGCAGCAAATATAGCTTTAAGTCAGATTAACACCTTTCCTACAACAGAAAGTTTTGAACAAGCGTTTTCCACTGGAAGTAATGTCGCCTTTATAAATAACTGGACTGGCAACGAAGTTCGATCAACAAGTCGAATCTTTAATGGGTCAGATTCAAGAACGGGAACAGCATCATTAAACGTAATTCCAACTTCTTCATTCACAGGAGAGATGCTAATCTCTCTTGATTTTACATCGAACAATAACCCACTACTTTCATTTTATGCTTATTCCAAGCAGAATGGTTCTGTCACATCAACAAGACCAGCTTTATTGAGTTTTGCTACTTCACTTGATGGGGGAGGTAGTTATTTGGATGATGTGCAGATTGGTGATGCGGCAACCTTCCCGAATGATAATACGACCAGTTACACCAAGTATGAATACCAACCGCCTACTCAAGCGGCATCTCAAGCAAACGTGATCATTAAGATGAGAATATCGAGAGGAGATGGGAGTGGTTCTGCTGCTGAATGGGTACTTGATGATTTTTTGGTTGAGCAGCAAATTTCACCCTTAGCGATAAACTCCATTTCGGTTACAGCCAACAACAGCGTAACCGTTCAGTTTAATCAAGCAGTAAACCACGCAAGTGCTGAAGATATTGCTCACTACGCGATCAATAATGGTGTTTCGGTGCAATCCGCAGCGCTAATTTCTACAAATGAGGTAACGCTGACTACCTCTTCAATGTCCAATGCCAATTATCAAATAACCGTTAATGGAGTTCAGGACGCAGCAAGTGGTACGCCATCCAATAATCTGAGCGGTAGCTATACTTATGTCAATCCTCTTTCGATAAGTATTACCAACTTGTTGTCAGAAAATAGTATCGAAATTACTTTTAATCAAGATTTAGATGAGCCTAGTGCTGAAGCACTACTCAATTATTCAGTAAACAATGGCATCGGAAATCCGACTTCAGCGATCCGAGATGATATGGATCTTAAAAAGGTTTTATTAGTCTTTGGGAATGATTTTACATCGCAAAACTATGCCATCACAGTGGATGGAGTAAGAGATGTTTCTACTTTGGCCAATACAACCAACCTTGTTACAGTCTTTGATTATTTGAGTCTTGAGATTACTTCACTTTTGGTACTTTCTAATACTGCCTTGCAGGTACAGTTCAATCAGGAGGTAAATACTTCGGCAGCAAATCTTGCCTCAAACTACAATCTAAATTTTGGTTACGGAAGTCCAATTTCAGCGGTCAGCGATGGAGCAGGCTTGAGTAAAGTTTTACTCACCTTTGCTACCGCACTGGCGAACAATACCTATACTTTAACCGCCAACAATGTGACCAACGAAAGTGGCAATGCGATAGGACTGAATAAGCAGTTTAGTGTTGCGAACGCTGTTCAAACAATGTATCGAAATATTGTGATCAATGAGGTTTTTGCTGACCCTACAGGTTCGGCTCAGCCTGATCCACAAACCTTACCTTCGGGTTCTTCTGATGAATTTATTGAGATTTTGAACATAGGCAGTCAGGCTGTTGATTTAAATGACTTCAACCTTTCTGGGGGTTCTTTGGGTACTTTTATTCTTGAACCCAATGCCTATGTTATTTTAACTTCCACATCAAATATTACTGATTTCCAGTCTTTTGGAAATGTTGTTGGGGTTACCTCCTGGAATGCCTTGACAAACGCTGGAGAGCAGGTGATTTTGAGGGATAATTTAGGGAATGTAGTAGATAGCTTAAGTTATGACTTAACCTGGTACGCTGACAATGCCAAGTCAGATGGCGGCTGGTCTTTGGAACAAATCGATCCCGAGAAAATTTGCAGTGATGTGGCCAACTGGCGAGCTTCTTCAAGTGTAAATGGTGCTACACCAGCGATCAGAAACACTGTATTCGATAATTCACCTGACACGCAACGGCCAAATTTGAACAGAAGAATTGTCAACTCAAGTCAGCAAGTCACTATGGTGTTTGACGAGATAATGGATTTAGCATCGCTCAATACGGCTATCTATACCATCAATAACGGTATTACTATTGCGAGTACTGTCGTTAATACCGCTACTGCTAAGTCAGTTTTACTTAGTTTAAGTTCGCCTTTAGTCTCAGGAAATTATTATACCGTCAGTGTCTCGGATGCCACAGATTGCGCGGGGAATATTATTGATAATAGTCAATTGACTTTTTACTTCGATAATGTACCACCGGTTTTAGATCGTCTCATATTCAAAACATCAACAAGCCTCGAATTGGTTTTTAATGAAGAACTCAATGAAGCAATAGCCGAGACTGAGTCAAATTTTTCATTTGATCAAGGAGTTGAAAGCCCTTCGCAAGCAGTACTAAATCAAGCAGCGAAGAATCGAGTCAGCTTCAATTTAAGTTCACCTTTAGCGATTAATCGCACTTATGACCTGAGTTACCAAAACGTGACCGATACTCTTGGAAATGTCATTACCCCAAGCCAGCTGAGCTTCAGTTTTATTAATCAAATAGATACAGCAATCGTGCTCTCTAGCCAATTATTAGATATTTATTTTAAAACTGATGTTGATGTGGCTACTGCTGCATTGGACACGAACTATAGGGTAAGTAATGGAATTGGATCTCCTGTAAGTGCTAGTGTGGACAATGCTAATCCTAGGCTTGTTCATTTGATTTTCGACAGTGCATTTCCAGAGAATACCAATCGGGGTATTACTTTTCAGAATATAAAAGCAAGTGATGATACTTTTTTACAGCTATTAGACACTGATTTTGTCTATGATACAGACGATCCAGATATCACTGATGTCATCGTGCTCAGCAATAATTCCTTAGAAGTGATCTATGATGAAATTGTAGATCAAACTTCTGCAGAGGCCTTAAATAACTATGCAGCGAATAATGATTTGGGTAGTCCGAGTCAAATTACCCTGCAACCCAACAAGACATCTGTAATCTTAGTCTTTGCCATTGACTTTCAACAAGAGGTACAGAACAGAATTACGATAACGGGTATTGGTGACCTGGCTGGAAATATAATTTCGACCTCTAGAAATGAGAGTTTTATTTTTGACAGTCTTGCGCCACGCCTTGGTGGAATACGAGTCACAAGTCCAACGACAATCGAGGTGTCCTTTTCAGAAGAAGTAGTTAAATCCATTGCGGAAACCCCTTCGAATTATAGTGTCGATAACGGAATAGGCCAACCATTATCGGTAGTTCGATCAGAAAAAAACAAGAATGCCCTAGTACTGACTTTTTCAAACCTTGGCAATAATTCACTCAATACATTGAGTATCTCCAATATTTCGGATGTTTTCCAAAATGAGCTTCCAGTCACTTTAACAGCTACTTTTTCTTCATCAAAAGCTGACTTCGGGTCGCTATCTATCCTGAATGATACTACTATACAGATCAAATTCACAAAGTTTCTTAACAAGACTTCAGCGGAAGAAATAGAGAACTTTGGTTTTGACAATGGCATAGGATTAAAGTCAATTGTTCAAGAGGCAGATGGGGCCTTGCTCACAATGAATCTTACCTCTGCCCTTAAAACAGGCATTGATTATCGGTTGGTAGTTCAAAAACTCTTGGACTCAGACGGTAACACCTCTGATGAGATTAATTATGACTTTCGATACAATACGCAGATTGAAAGTATAGTAGTCTTAAATCAGAATACGCTAGTCTTCACCTTTGAACAAGCACTAGATGAAGCTACCGCAGAAAATGTCGCTAATTATAAACTAAGTGGCGAGATAGGCAATCCAATAACGGCAGTTAGAAATAATGTGGATTTTAAGGTGGTTACACTGCTTTTTAATAAAGCATTCTCAGAGGGTTTTGATTACGAAATTACTATTCAAAACCTGCTCGATTTCTACCACGATTTAATCAGTGCATCTAAAACCAAAGTCGTTTATGACTTAACCCCACCAGTTATTTTAGCCGTCAACTCTATTTATTTGAATGAAATAGAAGTGGTTTTTAATGAAGGATTAAATGCGGCTACTGCTGGAGCTATAAACCATTATTCGCTCAATAGTGGTATTGGGATGCCAACATGGGCACGTTTGGCGGCTGATTCCAATAATCGAGTGATCCTCACCTTTGCCTACAACCTGCCTTCAGGGGTTTACCAATTGACTGTAGATCGGGTGCAAGACCAGCAAGGCAAAGCCATGACTCAATCAACGGTTGATTTTACTTTTGAGGCACCTATCAACGCTCAATTTAGAGAGCTGGTAATTAATGAGGTTTATTTCGACACCGAACCAACGTCAAGCCTACCGAATGCAGAGTTTCTGGAGCTCTATAATCGAGGGGGGCAGAATATTGAATTAAGAGATTATAAAATTACCGATAAGAGAGACACTGCCTCGTTCACTACTTTAGTTTTGGCACCTCAAGAGTATCTTACAGTTACAACCCAGGGGGCGGTGAGCCAATTTCTGCAGTACGGAAAGGCCATTGGATTAAGAAACTTCCCTTCGTTTTCAAATACTGGTGAATCTCTTTATCTATTGGGAAGAGATGGCTCGGTTGTCGATTCGCTTGCCTATGACTTCACCTTTTACAATGATGTCACGAAGCAGTCAGGAGGTTTCAGTATAGAATTGATCAATCCTGACATGGCATGCTATGAATTCACCAATTTTGCAGCTTCAATGGCAGTGATTGGCGCCACACCTGGAGTTCAAAACTCCAACTATAGTCTCACAGCAGATACCAGTTCACCAATTTTAAGTCGAGTAGAAGTCCTTTCGACTGATCAACTTAAATTGACTTTCAACGAAGCCATGGATGTAAGTAGACTGCTACCTTCAAACTTTATTTTACAGGATGGAATAACGGTTTCCACAGTGATAGTCAGTGATGCTTTTGGCCGAAATGTACTCTTGAATTTAAGCGGAGAATTTACCAGAGGTATTTCTCGGACGCTCACCCTTAATAATATCTCAGACTGTTCTGGAAATAGACTTTCAGCTTCGTTACACAATTTTTTTTTCGGAGATACACCTAATTTTCATGACTTAATTATTACTGAAATCATGCCTAGTCCAAGTCCAACTAAGGGTTTACCTGGCGTAGAATATGTAGAAATCTATAATCGTTCAAACAGAATAATCGAACTCGAGGGACTGTTTTTTGCG
>JBLIES010000023.1:0-26964 GCA_047633135.1 Roseivirga sp. | reverse complement strand
TAAATGAAAGAGACAGTATATTTTATCATCTGTATTCTATTATCTCCTAAGGCCTTTGGTCAAGAATATTCATTGAATAAGATGACCAATGGAGCCACTATAACTATTAATTACAGTGTTGCGGCTGAGGAATTAGGTAGTATGCATAAAGCCATATTTATCAGCAAACTAGGGGATAGTATACAAGCAAGGCATGTCATCTATAATTTTGGGATAACGATTTCACCTAACGGTCTAATCCACATCAAGAATGACAGCTTTATCCCATTAGAGGCCGATCGTATTAAATCATTTTATGATTCCAATAAGGATGATTTTACTGTCTTGAAAGCAACTTGGACATTGGACAGCACCCAAATTAACTACATTAGACTGTTCTTTAAAGAGGCAAAACAATATAAATCAGAAGGCTTTAGCAACGCTTCAGAGTACTACTACATTCTAAGTAAACAGAAGAAACTAATAGTTTTGGATCATTCAGGCAAATGGAAGAAATACATAGAATTCAATAAAGTCCTAAAACTTTATTATAGTAATGGGTGATGTATCAAAGTATCTGTTTTCTTTTTTTGAAAGTTGGGTGCTTTCTCAACCAAACGATACATAGCAAAGTGCTATCGGAGCATATGTCTTTAAAGCTTTGCTTCTGCCTGGCCTGAGACACATTTCAAAACAGAAATACACCTCTATTTTGACCCCAATAATAAATATTCCGTTTACACTTCTGGTAGTTCAATTCTGAACTTGGCGCCTTCATTGCTTCCCTCGTAGGTAAGTATACTTTTTAACTGTTTTGCTAAGAGTTTTATCAGCCGCATCCCCATCGATTTCGGGTCAGGTTTTTCTGAAGTGTTGAATCCGCTGCCATTATCGTTATAATAAATTACCCGCTTTCGATCCTCAACCTGCATAATGAGGTTTATCTGCCCTTTAGATTTGTCCTGAAAAGCATGTTTGAGGGAGTTGGTGATCAATTCATTAATGATCATCGCAAGTGGTATGCCATCATCTACCTCTAAAATCAGCTCTTCACATTCAATATGGTAGCTTATCTCATGACCCGGATCTTGAACCTCGGCTATATTAGGGATTAACTGACTTAAATATTCTTGGAAATTGATTTTTGAAGTCTCATTATACACATACAAGTTGTCGTGAACCAAAGCTATAGACTGAATTCTGTACCTCAGGGCTTCATAGATTTTCTTTTGACCCACTTCTTTCTCTCCATACTCTTGTAAATAAACCAGTGAAGAGAGCACACTAAGATTGTTTTTCACCCTATGATTGAGTTCTCTGTAAAGGACTTTCGTTTGGTTTAGTGCATTCTGTAATTGACCATTCGATTCTTGAATAATGACCTGCTGCCTCGCCAACTTCACTGTTTTCTTCTTGTTGCGCGTGTAAAGAATGTAGCTTAAAAGAGCAAAGCACAGCAAAAGGAAAGACACTAAAACGGTTGCAATCAGCGCCCTTCGATTAAGCAAAGCCTCTTTTTGGGCATTTCGAGTGGCTAATTTCTGTATTCTCAAGTTCTCTTCTGCCAAATCCTTATCGTAAGTAGCACTGAGCTCTTCTACGGCTATGGCCGCTTTACTGGTCACGTTAATCAATTGAAGTTGGTAGGATTTTATTCGAAACTCATAGCTCTCTTCCATCTGTCCCAAGGCCGCTAATGTTTGTGAAAGCCGCCTATAATTAACCTCAAGCCCAATATCCCAGCTATTCTCCTCTGCCATTTTTATGGGTTTTTTCAAAAGAACCAATGCTTTTTCGAATTCCTTTTTCTCCATATAATAGTACGCCAGATTGTTATTGATCAAGAAAAAATCTAGATAGTGCTCCTTTTCCAGCATTATGGCTAACGATTTTTCATAATAGCCTACAATCTCATGTTCTGGCACAGCGCCCAAACGAGCACTTGAGAAGCCAATTTCATTTAATAATAAGGCCTTGGTGTAATAGGCTTCTTCCGCGGTGGCTAATTCCAATCCTTTAAAAGCATAGTAAAGCGTGCTATCACTACGCTTATCCCTTTCGTTTTGAATCGCTGCCTTTCTACTATACCAATAGGCTATCGTGCTATTTGACACTTTGTTTTCGTCAATAATAAGTTTGGCCTGTGTCAAGTATTTTGCTGCTGGTTCATACGTTCTGCGTGCCCTATGAAACTCACCGAGGTAACAGTAACTGAGTGCTATGTTATCCTTGTCATCAATTCTAATATAGTAGGCTAACAAGTTGAGGTAGATTTCTAGAGAAATAGAGTAGCGGCCTATCACCCGATTCAAAAACGCGACTGTTTTATCAATTTCTGCGATGTATAAAGAATCTTCCTTTTGCCTAAGGAAGTTGGGCGGTATCGACTTATACACTGAATCAGCCTCTTTATAATTACCTCGATATGTAAGCTTCTTTATCGCATTCCCATAGCAGCGCAATCTGACGCCTGTTTCATCGCTTCCCTCATTGAGTTCTATTCTTAATTGTCCAAGAATACTTTCAGGGCCTGACACTTCTTGAGCGGAAAGATTACGACATCCAAAAACAAAAAAGACAGAAAGAATGAGTAACAATGAATACTTCATAAGATGTGATTCTATTCTCGCATAGATTAATCTATTCACAAATGATGTGAAATAGGGTGTCCTCTAAAAGTACCCCTTAATCAGTGTTGTATTTAAAGATACTTATTTAGGCGTGGGTATCACAAAAAAAGAGGGAGTTCGAATGGACTCCCCTCTTTTATGTTTTGTTTCTTCGCCATTACTTACTCCGTCTAATCACATGAACCCAAGCCTCTTTGAACCTTAGTGTCTTTTCGGATTTCTTCCATTCTGTCGAGGGCCGTTTTGTAGCCATTGTACCCCCCTTAAATAAACATAGTCTAAATTCCTTTTACCGCTAGCGGAGATTTTTACATCTTCGTAGTCCAAATTGATCTGGTTTACGAAAAGCCTACTCTACCTCCTGTCAACTGGGTATGCAGCAATGACAACCACACAATGGCTTTGCAGAGAGTTTATAGCGCAAGAGTTGGAGCTATCAGTGACCTCCATCAGCCTCTCAGGCTCCACCCATTTGTTGATCTCAGTACCCTTGACTATTCTTTTGCAGGTCGCTTAGCAATGGCTGCTGCCGTTGCTCTGGCTTCAATCCCTAAGGCTTCTTTTTCAGTTACAATAGCCTCTTGCTCAGCGTTCTGTTTTGATAACCTTGCCACATCGGCCTGCGCACTTCGCCAGCAACTCTCTTTTCCTTTTTACTGCCTGAACTTTCTAAAGAACTCAAGTAACCTATGGCT
Organism: Roseivirga sp.; assembly: GCA_047633135.1. Lineage (GTDB taxonomy): Bacteria > Bacteroidota > Bacteroidia > Cytophagales > Cyclobacteriaceae > Roseivirga. Next base: position 23,660 of record JBLIES010000023.1, on the reverse strand, counting down.
GCGTTTTAGTCATTATTTAGAATAAGAGACTTGTCATAAGTACTCTCTGCACTGATCCTATTGGGCACCGCCTCGCCTTGGGCATATTTGCCTGTCATTCGCTCTGCTCTATTCTTGAAGGTAAAGTGCAAGGCAAACTCATTGAAACCATCGGCTAAAAAGGGAACATCAGCCTGCCAAAAGTCCTAATTATAGGATGAATAAGATGCTTGGCCTGACCTAAACGCCTACCCCTATTGTAGGGCCATAGTCATCGCGGCATCCTACGTTAGCCTCAAACTCATCAGCATATTCCAACCTAGCCAATATGTCCAATTCACTCCCGATTACTTCGCGATGGCGCCATGTTACATTAGGGGTAAAATAGAGCCTAGCCAAAGCATTAAGCGAAAAGCGGCAATGTGCCCCTGCAATGTAATCCGGCACATGGTCTTCATTGATTTAAATGAAATCAATGAAGACAGACTTTCGTTGATCAACGTAGGTACTGCCACATCGATTCCAAGCTCTTTATACCTTTAGCTCAATAAAATATCAAAAGTCAAAGCAGCTCCCGTGTTGGCTATCAAGTTTGAAAGTACAGGGCTGAGTTCAACCAGTCAGTGCGACCAGCTTATTAATTAGGATTTCAATAGGGTTGAATGATTAAACTTTCTAACAGGACTATAATCGAGCAACCTTTCTACTTTATTTATTCTCCTATCAGGTACTTTCCTAAGGCCTGTTTCCTTTGGGAAGCACCTTTTCATGACACCTATTTTCTGTAGTTTCTTTATCTTATCCCTCTGACCTCACAAGCTCATAGTTCAACAAAACCTAAGCCACTTGCTCGCAAAGTTGGTTCCTTCTTGGCATTTGAAAATGCTTGCTGATTACGAACAAAATGATGCTTTTGAAAAAGCAATTCAATGAGTTAAGCGAATACGGATTTCTATCTCCGGAGCTCGAACCCCTCCATTTTGACTTCATGAATTTGGGTGACCCCAACCTGAGAAAACCGCGATCTAAAAAATTATTTCAGTTGAAACCAATGATGCTGGCCTATTACATGAAATGGAATTTTGGTTTAATGTGTGGTTAGATGATGTAGCGCAGCCTTCTAGCAAAGACTGAACTTAGGGACGAGCGCTTTTCTTTTGTAAAGAACATCTGGAAGAGAAAAAAATCTTCTAAAATGTACTTTAACAATACCAATATTTAGTTTAGGTCGCCAGACATAATTACTAATAGATCGTAAATGCTATCTCACTCGATGTTATAAACACAAGAAAGGCCGCAAATGCGGCCTTTCAATCTATGCTCTCCTGATTCCTCAGTAGCAATTATTTTTTCAACAATTCAGCCATAGTGGCTCCGATATCAGCGGGAGAACTCACCACAACGATACCACATTCTTCCATAATTTTCATTTTGGCTTCTGCTGTATCTTCAGCACCGCCAATGATTGCACCTGCGTGGCCCATTCTTCTACCTGGAGGTGCCGTTTGACCAGCAATAAATCCTACAACTGGCTTTTTGTTGCCCGTAGATTTGATGTACTCAGCGGCTAAAGCCTCATAGTTACCTCCAATTTCACCAATCATAACAATGGCATCAGTTTCGGGATCGTTCATCAAAAGTTCTACCGCTTCTTTGGTTGGTGTTCCGATGATAGGATCACCACCAATTCCGATGGCAGTAGAAATACCTAAACCAGCTTTTACCAATTGATCAGCTGCTTCGTAAGTCAAAGTACCAGACTTAGAGACTAAACCAATTCTTCCTTTTTTGAAGACGAAACCAGGCATAATACCTACTTTAGCTTCACCTGGGGTAATTACACCAGGGCAATTAGGGCCTATCAAGGTTACATTTCTGCTTTTTATATATTCCTTGGCGTGCACCATATCTTTAACAGGAATACCCTCTGTAATTGTGATAATCACTGAAATACCAGCATCAGCAGCTTCCATGATAGCATCAGCTGCAAAGGCAGGTGGCACAAAAATGATAGAGACATCTGCTCCTGTAGAAGTCACTGCATCTTCTACAGTATTAAAAACTGGTCGGTTTAAATGCTGCTGCCCACCTTTTCCAGGGGTTACACCACCAACTACGTTTGTACCGTACTCAATCATTTGTTCAGCATGGAAAGTACCTTCGGAACCGGTAAATCCTTGAACAATTATTTTTGAATCTTTATTGACTAAAACACTCATGACAGCGGGTTTAAATTTGTGGCAAAAATAGAACAATAAATGTCTAAGCCAAAGGAATAGTTACAACAGATGAATGTAATTAGACTAGAATTTCGCCACTCATCAGCGCAGACGCCTTTTTAACTCTCTTTAACTTAAAATAGACAAAATACTGAAACCCAAAGAGGTATTTACCTGTTTAGTATTCGAAAGCAAATAATAATTAGAAAATGCTTCACTTCTTTTAGAAGAAAAAACGTATAGATATTCCAGTAGTTAGTTTTTAGTAGTTAAGGTTGAAGATAGAAGGGCGTTGTGGTTGGCGCCCTTCCTTTTTTTTAAAAGCATTTAAGGATGACGGTATCAAACAAAAATGGTATCATTAAAAATGCTAATTGAGCATATACCTTAACTCACAACATTGAAAACTCCTGAATTTAAAGGCGCCCGAATTTTTGGCTTGATCACTGGCCCTCTCCTTTTCCTCCTTATTTTATTGCTTGAGCCACAAATCTGGATTGCTCCAGAAGCGTGGACTGTTGTTGGCATAGCGCTTTGGATGATTACATGGTGGATTACTGAAGCAGTGCCCATACCAGTGACCGCCCTTTTGCCCATCGTACTCTTTCAACTTACTGGTATTTTTAACACCACTGATGCCACCGCCCCTTACGCCAATCCCATCATCTTTCTGTTCATGGCTGGCTTTATTCTAGGCCTTGGGATGGAGCGCCATAACTTGCACAAGCGAATTGCGCTCAACATTATCAAACTTACAGGTACCAACCCCAATGGAATTATTTTGGGCTTTATGATTACTACTGCCTTCCTTTCTATGTGGATTAGCAATACAGCCACTACAGTAATGATGCTGCCCATTGCCCTTTCCATTACAAGCCTCTTAAATTTAGATAACACGACCGATGAAGGGAAAAAACGTTTTGCATTGGTCTTATTGCTGGGTATTGCTTACGCTGCCAATATTGGTGGAACAGCTACAATTATTGGCACTCCTCCAAATGTAGCCTGGGTGGGTTTTATGAGCGAAATAATGGACTATGAAGTCAGCTTTGCTCAATATTTGAAAGTCGGTTTACCCACCTGTTTTATCATGCTTACCATCACTTACTTGCTCCTCACCCGAGTGCTGTTTCCAAGTAAAATCAAGGACCTCTCTGACTCGGCAGAAATCATCAATAATCAATTAAAAGAATTGGGGGCATTCAGCCGAGCAGAAAAACTAGTAACACTCATCTTCGTGAGCACAGCACTTGCATGGATTTTCCGCAATAGCTTAAATGATTTATTCAACACCAACTTACTAAACGATACTTTAATAGGTATGACAGGCGCGATTTTTATGTTCGCTACACCGGTTCACTTAAAGAAAGGTGAATTCTTACTCGACTGGGAATACACTAAGAAATTACCTTGGGGCATTTTATTGCTTTTTGGTGGTGGGCTTACATTGGCCAAAGCCATGGAGAGCACAGAAATTGTGCAGATTGTAGGCGAAAGTATTGCAAGCTGGGGGAATATGAACCGCCTCGTGCTCGTGCTGGGGCTGAGCGCGTTTATGCTTTTTATGACGGAAATAATGAGCAACGTGGCATTGGCTGTAATTTTTATTCCTGTAGTTTTAGGCATTTCGATTACGCTCAACCTTAACCCAATGTATTTGTCACTGCCTGTTACACTTGCCGCTAGTTATGCGTTTATGATGCCCATTTCTACCCCTCCCAATGCCATAGTTTTTTCTTCAGGAATGATTCAAATGAAAGACATGATAAGAGCAGGATTCATTTTAAATTTGGTGGCTATTGCTCTTTTGGCAATACTATCAGAAACACTTATTCCACTAGTTTATTAACATGAAAAATAGCGCTGAACAATTCAATCAAATTGTAGAGGAAAGAAGGTCGGTTAGGGTGTATGATGCTGAAGCTGAATTCGATCATGAAGCTGTTCAAAGAAGTATTGAAAGAGCCATTCTTTCGCCCAACAGTAGTAATATGCAGTTGTGGGAATTCTATAGAGTGAAATCCGAAGAAGGACTTAAGCAGGTGTCATGGATGTGTATGAACCAAAAAGCAGCTAAAACTGCGAGAGAGTTGGTGGTCTTCGTTGCCAGAAAAGACCTTTGGCGAAAGAGGCAAAGGGTACTGCTAAAAGAAATGAAAAAGGTGTATAGCGAACCAAAAGACAAAGGAGCCAAACGAGCGCTTAATTACTACAGCAGTTTGATTCCAAAATATTACTATAACGATCCCTTTGGTGTTTGGGGCTTTATCAAAAAGTGCATTTACTTTTTTGTCGGCTTAAATAGGCCGATGGTAAGGCATGGCAACGCTACTGATGTTAGAATTAGCGTTCACAAAAGCAATGCCTTAGCTGCCCAAACCTTTATGCTGAGCATGAAAGCCGAAGGTTATGACACCTGCCCTATGGAAGGCATGGACTCAATACGAATCAAACGGTTTTTGAAGTTGCCTCGCAAGGCCGAAGTCACCATGGTGATTGGCTGCGGACCAGCAGCCGAAGGTGGTATTTATTCTGAAAGATTTAGAGTACCGAATGATGAAGTGATTTTTGAGGTTTAAATCAAAAGTCGTCCGTACCAAAAAAATAATTTAGTTACCACCATCAAAACCTCAACTCTGATTCCATTATATTCATTAGTAAAATCAATATTATGAAAAGTATCTAAAAATTCATGGTCGCCACTGGGCTTCTCTTCTTAGTACTATTGAATAGTTCTTGCATCAGCATTATTGAAAAATACATTTTCAACAGAAATGAAAGCGGTGAGTATATTTTTACCATAGATCTGAAAGAAATGACCAGCATGATGGAAGCCATGGGCTCAATGGAAGACGATACTACCACTACAAATATGATCTCGGACTTAGAGAAGAGATCACGCGAATTCGAAAAAACCCAAGGAGTGACTAATGCCAAAGTAAATTATGATGAAGAAACTTCTGAGGTTCAACTTTCATTCGCATTTTCGAATATCGATGCTTTGAACCAAGCATTGTCAGAAAGTTATAAGGAAGAAGGTCAAGAAAAGGCGACACAGCTGATATTCATTACCCAAGACAAGAATAAAATTTCTAGAACGTCTCTTAACAAGTCTGAAGAAGCCATTAGCGGAAATGTAGAGGTAGATGATGAGTCAATGGGCATGATGAAGATGATGATGTCCGAAGCCTTCATTAAAACAATCATGGAATTTGATAATGAGATAAAATCAGTCTCTAACAAAGATTACGAGTTATCAAGTAACAAGAGAAGCATCGAATTCATTAGGTGTCTTTTCAAAGAGGAGGATCAAAAGAAGAAAATTGAAACGACCGTTACGTTAAAAAAATAAAGCAGTCCAATGGAAGGCCTCCATTGGACTGCTAGCATCACTTTTAGAAAGGAGGATATTGCCCAATAGCTTTACATTGTCTGTATAAACCCTTTCAATCAAAATTCTGCGGGGATCTATTGCGACCTGCATCGGTTGCCTGTCTACTTCATAGACCTCTATTTTACATAGAATATTTATCACCTCTTATCCCTTTTCTTTTTTATTACTGTAAAGGTTTGCTGCTTTAAATGATAGGGTATAATGTCCGTTCCCCATTCCCTAAAAGGCATGTCTATCAGACTATTGTTGATGATAAAATCTCCCATATTATATTCCTTGTAATCGTATTTCTTAAGAAATAACAAGTCCATCTTCATCGGTAAAGCTAGCTTCCTCAACATGTAATGATAAGGGTTATTCAAATTGCTGACTCCGCTATCTGGCAAAACATAATAAGTTGGCTCAAATCTAAAATCCTTGGCCTTGATCGGTTCTTGTCTCAGCAATAATGAGTCACGAACTTGTGCAGCGGCATTGGTATTTATAAAGGCAACCATAATGACTACCAAAAACACTTTTTCCGCAACTTTGAAATAATACTTATCCATAACCTTTATTCTTTTTTTCCTTTAAAATAAGACCCGAAAGCATTGTCTTTTTCAAATGAAGCAATAATCGCTTCTTCCTCCTTGGTCAGTTTAATCACGGGATTATCTTTCCAAAAGCGGGGTTTGTATTTAGCGCCAATGAATGCATTAAAGAAATCGAATTGAGGATTAGGTTTGAAAAGTTTTTTATCTCTCTTACTATCGATCTGATACACAAAAAGCGTTGACTTTACTATACATGGATACGACTTATCCTCTATGAACAAATCATAGCTAAAGCTTACGGTTATTTTTTCGAAAAGATTTTTAGTTACAGTCCCAAACTGAAATTCAATTGCATGATGAGGGTTTTGGATTTCGACTCTCATTCCATTCTGAATTTGATTCACCTGCATGCCTAGTGAACTATCAAAAAACAAAGTTATGGACATGATAGCTTTTTGAGAAATATTATAAATAAATGATCCATAGGCTCTTATGGGAGCTGTTAATCCAGATGAAGGGCTGAAAGATACTTTCGCCAAAATATCATCGCTTTTTTTAAGTTTCTCTACTATCTGGAAATTATAGTCTTCAAAATAACTAGCGGAGAAAGGGCTTGCAATACCGCCTTGACTTTCAGAATAAATTGGTATTCCTGTGAGATAGCCAAAATTTATGCTTGACAAATGTAAATCATTCTTATCTCTTGACTTTGATTCTGCTACTCTTGCTTGGTCAATAGCTAGCTCATTTAACCCAGCAGTAGAGTATGAAATATCATAAAAGGCTTCAACCCATTCCGTAGCAAATGTATCTTTCATCGATAGCTGCCGATAAAATGCTTTACCAAACTTTTTTTCCATCTGGCTACTTTTTAAGTCTTCAAAAATTGTTCTGGCCAAATCTTTAGCAGATGCGTCAATTGTAAACTCCTCAAGAGTAACAACATCAGGAATCATCTGGAGGGTAAACGATGTATCCTGTTTTACAGCTAGTTTTATGCCTTTATATCCAATGTGACTAATAACCAGCCTAATACCATCATTACCCTCTGCGATCATCAGGTTGAATTCACCTTTTTCATTGCTAATGGTACCTAATTTGGGGTCTTCCGAATAAATATGAGCAAACGAGATAGGTTCTTGGGTATTTGAATCAATTAGCTTTCCTGATATATTTTGGCATAAAAGAGTATTACTCATGAGTAGTCCAATGAGCAGTAGGATAGCTTTCATATAAAATGATTCATTTCGTAAATGAGTAGAAGAAAAATAATATGTTTTTTTACGAAAAAAAAGAGATTAAGTTAATGCCTAACGTTCATGCCAGACATTTAACTTAATCTCTTAAAATAGAAGTGATTTGTAATAAGGTCTACTGCTCCTCCAATCGCTTTACATTGTCTGTATAAACCCTTTCAATCAAAATTCTTCTAGGATCAATCGCTGCCTTTAGCGGCTGCCTGTCTACTTCGAAAGTCAATTGGAAATTACTTTCTTTGAACTTCACTCGCTTTTCTAAAATCAAATCAGACTCTTCGGTATCGGCATATATTCCAATGTCAATCCAATCATTGATATCCACTCTAGTTTCGTTACCTATAGTATCCGCTTTGATTTTATAAGCTTCAATGTCCATCGTGACTTTGAATTTTCCATTCGCCAAAGTCTCTACTGAAGCATTCGTCAATCTGTTGTCGTAGAGTGTAATCTCCTTGAACCAGTCATTAATCAAATAACTCAAAGAATCTGGTACTTCGGGTTCAAGGTATCGTAAGAAATCTAATGAGGTTGGGTAAGGCGTTGAGTAGCGATATTCGTCAAGGAAATTGCGCAAAGCGTTGTTCACCTTTTCTTTGCCAATGTAATCCTGAAGGGCATACAAAATCACAGCACCTTTTCCGTAGTGGATGTAACCCTGATTTTCAACCTTATAAAGCGGGAGCTCCTTTACCGTTTCAGAACTTCGACCAGTGAGGTATCTGTCCATATCGTACTTCACAAAATCCTTCATTTTTAAAGGACTCGTTTCTTCGCTCATTACCATTAAGGACGAGTACTCGGAAAAACTCTCCGTAAGCATTGTGCCTCCTTGCATATTTGCTGATACTTCTTGGTGCGCCCACCACTGATGGCCCATTTCATGGGCAATCACAGCGTCTACCACATTATTTTTATCCTCATTCTCTAGATCAATGATGAAACCAAAGGCTTCTGAATAAGGCATAGTACCAGGGAAGGCCTGAGCAAAAGTAGCATAGCGAGGAAACTCTATGATCCTGGCTTGCTTGTGGAAATACGGACCAAAATTCTCAGTATAGTACTTCATAGACTTCTGAAGCGCATCGAGCATTTTCTCTACATTCACTCCATGCTTTTCATCAAAGTATACCTCTAGGCTGATACCGTTCCAGTCTCTTTTCGCTACTTCATAATCAGCAGAAATAAAGGCGTAGAAGTTCTGAGAAGGGTGATCGACTCTGTACTTGAAATATTTCCTGTCGCCCTCTTCCCATTCTTCGATTAAAGAGCCTGGCGCTATCGCAATCTGATCTTTAGAGGTGGAAATTACTGTTTCTACATCAACCCAATCAGATTTGCCATCCGAAAGATAATTGTTATCACATTCTGGCCCGCAATCAGCAGTTAAAGCTGGAGATCGTTCCTTGTCTGGCAGGTTATACTTTTTACGGGTATCATTGTCACTCAATTCGCTGCCTGCAGAATAGCCTAAACCTGGCAAGATTTGAAAATTATTGAGGAAAGTACCGTTTCTAATCACGCTGGTATTACTTACTTCGTTTTCAAACCCCATGCTGATATATTCAGCAGAGACTGAGGTCGAAATTGTATCGCCTGGCATCATCGAAGCAGAGAGCCTATAAATCTGATACCCAATTTCTTCATCGTTCAAAACAAGTTCTGAACCGGGTATATCGATTTTATGATTCCAATTTTCGTCCACTGTAAAGTGAAGCGAATCAATTGCCTGATCTGTAGTATTGATTAATAACACAGCGATATTAGCCTTGACATCCCGCTTTTTTGGGAAGATATCGATCGCATAATTGGCAGTCAACAGCTTTGGCTGAGGTACCTTCTGGTATTTTTTATATTTCTTTTCATAGTCAACTGCTAACTTTTCTCTGGCATCACTTGATGGTGTTTTATTCAAAATGTGAACATTGTAAAACACATAACTTACCACGCCAATCCAAACGACTAAAACAAGGTAAAAACTCTTCGCAAAATTACCTTTGAAGTTCCGTTTAGCGATCGCCCAAGTTTCCTTTCTGCCACCAACTTGCCCTCTTTTTAAAAGCAAGCCAGCAACCATCAAAAGAAGTAGCCCAAAAAGCATCCAATGTGCATTGAACCATAAAACTGCCTCCCTGGCTGGCCCAAAGCCATTCATGTCAGAATATATCATGGTCGGAGTTGAACCAATGCTCAATAGGTTAGAATTTACTTCCAAGAAAATCAAGAGTAAATCGACTAAAAAGAGATAAAGAACAGAGACAAAATAACCCAAATACTTATTGTTGACTATTACTTGTATAAAGACCAACAGTGCACTGGTGACCGCATAAAGAGCTAAATATTGATAAAAGAATGCCCCAAAATAAACATCAAATTCAATATTAGCGTAACCATCGGCCAATTGGTAAATCACACCCACTAGCACCCCAAAAAAGAAGAGCGAAAGCGTAACGCAAAACAAGGCTAAAGTTTTGGCAAAGAGCGAAGGCAATGAATTAAAAGGCGAGGCATCGATTACTTCACTGATTTTATTTTCTCGGTCGCGCCAAACTAGTTCGCCACTAAAGAAGACGATGATGATAATTACAAAAATGGAAGCGTTGTTCGCAATCACATCCACCATTTTATAAGTAACGGGATAGGACTGTAAACCGAAATACTCAAAACCTCCACTTAGGTCTCCGATGATCATCATGAGCGTGAAAAAGAATAAAATTCTAAAGGTGGTGGACTTAACAATACTGATAAAGTCAACCCTAAAAAAGCTTATGAACTGCTGCCATGATGTATTTGTATTGAATACTTTATGGATAACTGGCAGAGAGAAACTGCTTTTAGCCATTTTATCTACCTTTTCAATTTTCTTCTTTGACGATTGCTTTTCAGCAAAGGAGAAGGTGAAGTAAGACAACAAAAGTATAACAATGCCGATGCCTACATAAATCAATCTATTCTGAAGCAAAAGGCCCTCAAACATTGGGCTCAAAGAATTTTTTTCTACTGGAGTAAAATATTGTGTTATCACAGTATATGCCCTTATCCCAAAGGGATCGCTCAAGGCGGCAATTGTTTGGTTTTCAATATCTGAAAGTAAAGTGCCAGAAATGATATAACCCACCATAACCACAATCACCCCGATGAACGAAATCACCGTACTTTTGAATTTATTGGCTAAGGCGAACGTAATCGCGCCAGCCAGAAACATATTAGGAAGAATGAATAGCAAAAAGTTATTCACGAAAGTCTCTAGATAGAAAGGTCCAATATCCTTGGCTTCGACCCATCCAAAGACGACACCTATCCAAGAGCCAAGTAAAATCCCTAAGAAAACTCCCAACAAGGGCATGCAGGCCAATACTAAAGCACCAAAAAACCTACCGAAAAAATAACCTCCTTTGTCGATTGGAGCGCTAAAAAGTATCTCATTAAAGTTGGAGCTATAGTCTCTCAGGGCAGCATTATTAAAAAACGCAGCGGCAATGAGCAAGCCAAAAATACTCATGACCGTAATAAAAGTAGTAATGATATAAGGCGCATTTCGGTTGACATTACCTACCGAACCACCAATTTGCACTGAATCACTCACCACCGCAAAAAACACAAGCAAAGCGATTACAAACATGAAGATGTAGACCATTGGACGTTTTAATGCATCGCCCAATTCTTTTAAAAAGAATATCTTAAACATAGTGAATGGAGTTAAGAGGCTACAGTTTCAGAAACACCAATTTTCGCGAAGAACACATCTTCTAAATTCGGTTGAACAGGCAAGAAACCCTCCCCCGGATTGGATTCACTTAGTACATGGATTTGCGGTTTACCTGCCACCATTTTGTTCGAGATCACCCTAAAGTTGGCTTCATATTCTGGCAATTCACCTCTTTCGATTTTTCGTTGCCAAACCATTCCCGCTAAATCATCGAGCACGGTCAATGGCGAACCATTATAGACGATCCTACCCAAGTTCATAATGGCCATATCGGTACAAAGCTCTTGTACATCATCAACGATATGTGTGGAAAGAATGACAATAACTTCCTCGCCCACTTCTGCCAAAAGATTGTGGAACCTGTTCCGCTCTCCCGGATCTAAGCCTGCCGTAGGTTCATCCACTATAATCAATTGTGGGTCTCCTATAAGTGCCTGCGCAATTCCTACGCGCTGTTTCATTCCACCGGAAAAGCTCTTTACACTTTTATCGCGCTGCCTATACAAGTTGACCTTATCTAAAAGGTATTTCACTAACTCTTTTCTCTCTTTGGTATTTGTAACACCTTTCAAAATCGCCATATGATCTAGCAATTGACTAGCCGTGATTCTTGGGTAAACACCAAACTCTTGTGGTAAGTAACCGAGCGTTCTTCTTAGTTCTTTGGGGTTATTAAGAATGTCGAGGTCGTTCAAAAAAGCTGAACCAGAGTCTGCCTCTTGAAGCGAAGCTAGGGTACGCATTAAAGATGATTTCCCTGCTCCGTTTGGCCCAAGTAAACCGAACATTCCATTGTTGATTTCTAGGGAAACATCATCCAGTGCTTTAACACCATTAGAATATGTTTTTGAAAGATTCGAGATTTTAAGTTGTGCCATATGGTTGATAGTGATTTAGTTATTTTGTTGAATTGTGAATGGTTGATAAGGTAATCTAGTGAAAATGAAATAAAGTCAATAAAAAAGGGAGCGATTGTTATGAATGACAACCGCTCCCTTTTCAAAAATTAACGAGATAATTACTGCTTTCTCAAGCTCATATCTGCATCGCGTTTTGCTTTAAATTCAGAGCCTTCATTCCACTTAGGGAAGTAGGTTTCGTTCGCTAGACGATTGCCAAGCCTAAAAAGTAACTGTGCATCTTGAGCAATTCCTTTCAAGTCCCATTCTTCAGGAATATAATTATCGGCTTGCTGATGATATCTAATGGCTAAATACTCCTTGGTTTTCTCTTCAATAAACTGTGTTCCTTTTTCTTTTGACTCAAAAGACCCAGATGCGTATAAGGCAGGGATTCCAATTTTCGCAAAACTAAAATGGTCTGATCTAAAGAAATAGCCTTTTGCTGGATCTGGATCTGGGATCACATATCGACCTTGCTTATCTGCTTCGGTTCTAGCATAGCTATCTAATTCTGACTGACCATAGCCCGTAATGGTGAGATCCTTCATTTCGCCATACGCTGGCAAACCATCGATATTAATATTCGCCACAGTTTGATTTGGTGGAAAAAGTGGGTTTTGAGCGTAGTATGCTGAACCCAAAAGGCCTTGTTCTTCGGCTGTTACAAAAAGAAAAACTACCGAACGTTCTGGCTTCTGCTTCATTTTGGCAAAAGTCTCAGCGATAGTTAGTAAACCTACTGTGCCACTTGCATTGTCATGCGCACCATTATAAATCGAATCACCATCCACTGGCGCTCCAACTCCTAAATGATCCCAATGTGCCGAATATAAAATATACTCCTCTGGCCGAGTGGTGCCCTCTACCATTGCCACCACATTGCGCGACATGTCTTTCTTAATCTTATTCGTCACAGAAACCGTGGCCCTTACCCCTAAAGACATTGGTCTGAAGTTCTTATTTCTTGCCATGGCAGAGTAATCCTTAATACCCGCAGCTTTAAAAAGCTCAACAGCTGCACTCCGAGTAATCCATCCTTGAATAGCACATTTATAAGGTGCGTTGGCGTCATCTAAAGTCAACTTCGCTCCTGTCCCTGAACTTTGCACAACCAACCAAGGGTAGCCAGCAGGAACAGTTTCGTGCACAATTAAAACTCCCGCAGCGCCTTGCCTTGCTGCTTCTTCGTACTTGTATGTCCAGCGGCCATAATACGTCATAACATCGCCTTTGAATAAAGTGCTATCGCCAGAACCAAAGCCAGGGTCGTTCACTAAAACGATCACCGTTTTGCCTTTTACATCTAGGCCTTCATAGTCGTTCCAACCATACTCTGGCGCTACAATACCGTAGCCCGCATAGACCATTTCTGAATCTTGAATAGCCACTTCTTCCTCCACCCTTTCTGTATAAACCACTACATCATCACTGGTTTTGAAGCTTATGCTTTCGCCAGTACCTGTCACGCTCATTTCTGGAGATTGAATGCCAGTGATTTCTACCATTGGCACCTCCTGAAAATAACTATCTCCGTTACCGGGCTGTAAACCCATTCGTTTTAGCTCTGATTCCAAGTAATAGATAGTCTTTTCTTCCCCTTCTGTAAAAGGCTTTCGGCCCATAAAATCGTCTGATGCCAAAACACTCAGATGTCGGTTGATGGTTAATGTATCGATTACAATAGCATCAGTTTCCGATTCGTAACTGGTATTACATCCCACAAAAAGGAGGAAGCATAAAGCAAGGCTAGTGATGGGATTTTTCTTCATTTTATATCTCTATTTGAAAACGAAGATAAGGGAAATTAAAAGGACAAATGAGCAAGGCATCAGTCACTCGGCCAAACCGAGCGACTGTGAGCGGAGTGTTAGTCACTCGGTAAAACCGAGCGACTAAAGGGCATAAAAAAAGCCAGGTGTTTCGACCTGACTTTCTATTTTTTGGGAGCGCAATTTTATTTTGCCTTATCTTCTTTAGTCTTGGCTTCTTCAGCCATTTCCTGAATCTCATCTACATTCTTACCTTTCAGATAGTCTGGCAATTGCATCCCTGCCATGTTGAACATGTCTTGCAAAGGTGGTACTGACTTATAAAGTCCAGAAATGAAATTAGCGGTTGAGCTTTTGTCTTGTGGCCCAGCACCCCCACCATTTTCCCAAACAGTAATTTTATCAATTTTAATGTTTTTGATGGCTTCTGTTTGGAGTCTCACCAGTTCAGGCAGTTTATCAGCAATCAATAGTAAAACAGCATCTCTTGAGCTATCACCAGCGGCTTTAACAATTTGTTCTAAACCTAGTGCCTGCTTCGTAAGGACTTCATAAATACCTTTTGCCTCCGCTTCTTTCATGTAAAGAATTGCATCTGCTTCTCCTTTTGCTTTTCTTCTGATTCTTTCCGCTTCTGCTTCGGCAGCGATTTCTACTCTTTCTTTATCAATACGTGCAGGAATTACAATATCAGCTGTTTGACTGGCCCTATCTCTTTCTGCCCTAGCATTTTCTGCGGTTTGTTCTGCGGCATAAGCCTCTTCTAAAGCCCTTGCCGATTGCACTTTATCAGCAGCTGTTGCTATTTTCTTTGCCTCAGCTTCCTTTTCTTGTCTAAGCGCATCAGATTGAGCCACTTTAATCTTGGCTAAGTTTTCACCCTCCACAGCACTCGCTTCGGCAGCAGCCACTTGAGTTCTTTGATCTTGAAGTGCATTTGCTTCACCAATCGAACCATCTCTATTTTTCTCTGCAACACTTTTACGAGCATCGTTGATTGCCTTTGCCGCAGCTTCTTTACCCAAAGCCTCGATGTAGCCAGACTCATCTTTAATATCGGTTACGTTTACGTTGATCAGTTTTAAGCCAATCTTTTTGAGCTCTTGCTCTACGTTCGAAGCTACATTGGCCAAGAATTTATCTCTGTTGGAGTTAATTTCTTCAATGTCCATTGTCGCGACCACTAAACGCAACTGACCAAAAATGATATCCTTTGCCAAGTCATGAATGTTCTGTTGGCTTTGTCCTAAAAGTCTTTCGGCAGCATTGGTCATTACACCTTCTTCAGTAGAAATACCGACTGTAAATCTTGAAGGTACATCTACACGAATGTTCTGACGACTCAAAGCATTAGTCAGGTTGACTTCAATTGAAATGGGTGTTAAATCCAAGAATGCATAATCTTGAATGACAGGCCAAATAAAGGCTGCTCCACCATGAATACACTTGGCCGATCTACCCGTCTCGGTACCGACATTATTACCTACTTTTCCATAAATGACTAAAATTCTATCCGAGGGACATCTCTTATACCTTCTGAATACTCCAATGAGCATTACGAACACAAAAATTACCGCAATGGAAATAATGATGATAAACGACTGATTCATGTTGATTAAAGTTTATTTTTAGACACTAAGAGCATACTACTATTCAAAACATCGGTCACAGTAACGACTGTACCCATTGGCAAATCAAGATCATCATCGGTAATGGCTTCGAGTTCTCTCAAAGAACCTTGCACTTTGATTAAAACCTTACCCACATTTCCTCTTCCCGCATCAATACGCATGTAAACTTCGGCTATACTTCCTTTTGCGTTATTGATATTCAAGGTTCCGCTGGCCGTTAGCTTACTGAAAAAGTAAAAAAGTGAAGCCATAATGGTCATCATGAAAAGACCAGACATGGTAGACACGAGAATTGTAATACCAGTGCTATAACCAGAATCTAAAGAAGCTATTCCAGCCCATGAGAAAATGGTAAAAAATCCAATAAAGTTTTTTAGCGTAAAGAATTGGAACCCTGCGCCTCCATCTGTTTCTACATCAAAATCAGCATCGCCATCTACTTCCATTTCGCCCCCCATGAAAGTCAGCACCATTTGAATTAGAAAGATGATTGAGAATGGGATAGCTATTGCCCAGTATATCTGACGTGTGGTGTCTAAGGCGTCCCACCATTCCGAAAAACTAAAAGACATAACTCAAATCTATAATGTGTTTGAAAGTATCATATTTATTAAGATTACCCTTCTCTATTTTGTCGAGGTGGTTAGATTCTAAGGTTGAATGGTTTTTGGCTAGGTTAATAGTTTTCCATATGAAACAGAATCTAGCGCTTGCTGAATGTTACCTTCTCGTTGTTGATTTCGGAAAGCACCGTTAATTCACCCCCCTGATATAAATCTCCAAGGCTCATTATGTCAATACCTTCATCGTCAGGCTTTAAGTTGACATAATCTTGAATTAAAATTCCATTCACCCTTCTAGGATTAATTGCTTCGCGAAAGCGCATTCCGCCACCATCGGTATGGTATAAATAGGCTAAATAATCCATACTATAATCTTCCTTATCGAACCAATATAGAAACACATCATCAAAATCTTCGCCTCCTTTTTCTTCGCCAAAAGTCACCTTTACTTCAAAATAGGTTTTACCCTTTATCTCCTTCTCCCCCATCAGCGTTTTGTTCACTGCAAGATCATTTAGCCCAAAAGGAAGTCTGAAAAAATAGATGACGGAGTTCACTGAACGGGTATATGCCGCTCGTCTTTCTTCGGTAATGTCTGCCGTGTCGCCATCAATCAATCGTACCAGGCCGTCATTGTCCATCGCATCGAAGATCACTCTACTGGCAGAATCAGTTTGGGTTCTTGTGTATTCATACCTCCCCTCTTGATTCACATAAGTGTAGTCCATCTTGCGGAATGTCAATGAAAACGATGAGTTATCAAGGTCCTCCATTCCGTGAAAAGTAATGGCATTGTCAACAATTTCCTGCACCTGACTCTTAACTTCAGTTTGTTCCTTTTTTTCAGGAGATGAGCAAGCCACAAAAATAAATAAGGATAAAAAAATGGAGTGATGTATACGCATGGTTTTTCAATTCTGCTTTAGGCAACGGTCAAGTATAGAATAAGTTAACAATCTAAAAATAAATTGGCTCCAACTCAAAGTTAGCTGACTTTTAAAGATTCGGATTTAATTGAAAAGATTTGAATCAATGCCCACCAGAGTGTCCTAAATCAATAATTATCCCTGCATTCAAGACAAACCCTTCTAGCGGAGCCCAAATATCTAGTTGCTCGGGATTCATATCTGTTCTAAGGTTAACCCCTTCCAGCCTAGACTGGCGAGTATCTGTAAAGTTTTCGAAATTTGCATAGAGACTAATATTTTTGAATTTGCGCAGTATCATTAAACCCGCAATCCAATAATCTTCAGTAGGAGTAAAATCTCGTCTTACTTGCTCGCCTGTATAGTAAGCCTCTAAACCAATCCGCCATTTTCCTTCTTCCTCATAAACCAGAACAGCCCCAATATTATGTTTCGCTGTTAGCGGCTTTTGGGCATCTCTTGCATCGAATTCTTCTTGCGTGTCGATCAATGCATAGTTGAAAAAGAGTTTGAAATCATTGTATGTCAGCTTTAAGTTTGTTTCTAATCCTTGAGAAAAAACAGGCTGCTGCGCATTTAAAAAACCGAACTCATTTTGACTTTGTAATTGCTGCAGGACTAATGGATTGTCGATTCTTGTGTAGAAAAATAGTTGGTTTAAACTAAAAGTCCATCGATCGCCTATTGCAGTTTGATAGTTGATATCGAAATTTGCTCCATAAGAATCTTCTGCATTAAGCGTAGGTAAGTTTGTGGCATTTAAACCCCTAAACGATAACCTTTCTGTTTCTTCTGAAAATATGGTTGGCGTTTTGTATCCAAAGCCACCCCCCAAACGATAGGTGAACTTTGAAGCTGGATTGTAGAGCAAAGCTACTCTAGGCAATACAAACCAACCATATTCATTATTATAGTCTAACCTTATGCCAGACTCTATGGAAAAGCTTTCTGATGTTTTAGTGACTTGTTGGACGAAAAGGCCTGCCGTAGTTTGGCTGTAGTTCAGAAGACTGTTATCTAAAGTCTGATCCGTAAACTGATCGGAATATAGGTTGGCGCCCAGTACCCATTGGCTGCGTTCATTACCCAAAGTATAAGCTGCCTCACTAAAGGTCGCATATTGCTGACCTTCAAAAATCAGACTGGGTTCTTGAATGGTTCTATCGAAACTCAATAAGCTATTCTTGAGGGTGAAAGATCGATTCTTATCCCAATTCTTCTCGTAGCTCAACTGGTATGAAAGTCGATTGGTATTGTTTTGTTGTAAATATGAATTCGCACTGCTTTCGCCTGCATTTATCGCATCCAAATTTCCACCCAATCGATCCTCAAATGTTCCGCTCAAGGCCAATCTAATTTTACTATCCTCAGTTGGGTAATAGAAAAAAGTAGGATTGAATGTTATGGCTTTGGATTCGGGGATATCAGAGAAATTATCTCCGTTCACTTCATAGGCGCTTTGATTATTGGCCGAGGCAAACAAAGACATTCCAAATTTATCATTTCGTTTAGCATAGAAGCTATTAACAGTCGAGCCTCCAGCCGAGGTCTGATCAATCATTAATCTAAATCTGGCTTCCTCCTTTGGCAGAATACTTACCAAGTTTACCAAACCTGCAATAGCACCCCCTCCATATAAAGTGGCGTTACTTCCCTTGATCACCTCTACTTGACTGAGGTCCAAAGGCGGGATTTGCATAATGCTTAAGCCGCCTGAGAAACCTCCATACAATGGAAAACCATCTTTTAGCAATTGGGTATACCTTCCATCTAAGCCCTGAATTCTGATGCTCTGATTGGCGGAACTCGGTGAAGTAATCTGCATCTGGATTCCAGTACTTTCCCTGAGTAACATGGCGATGTTAGACGATTTCATCACCGCCTTTTCTTCTAGTTCCTCAGTACCTAAAAATTCTACCCGTGTTGGGATTTTCTCTATGCTACGGCTAGAACGTGTGGCCGTTACAATGGCTTCTTCCATCTCTTCTTCTTCGGCCAGCATACTTATTCTGATAGGTTGATTCCCTAACTCACTGAATAAATAGGTGATCGTTTGGGTTTGATAACCAACAAATGAGAATCGTACTTTCACTTGCTCTCCATTCAGGGCATTGAGCGTTGCCAAGCCTTTATCATCGGTGATAGCACCTTGGCCATTACTTATATACAAGGTAGCTCCCACCAAGGGTTCGCCATTCTCTTCATCTACAACAAAGAAATCCATGCTCTTTTGGCCAAAGAGTGTGTTGGCCAAAAGCATAAATAAAATAGAGATTAGTACGAGTTTCTGATTCATTATTGGTTCAATGTGAAAGTAAGCATCAAGTTTAAGTTCAATCTAAATGTTAATTCGAAATGGTTTCTTGAATACTTCCGCAATGCAGCATCATGCTACCAAAATAAGGATTATTAATTTCTGTTTCTGCAGCAAGCCAGAACGCTCCTTTATTATCGAATGCCATTGGACAATACTGCTTGAACAGAGGAACATCTGTACCCTCAATTTTAATCACATCATACATCTGCATTGAAAGCGTTTCAAAGGCCACTCTTTGCTCCTTAACATTGGTTGAAGAAGATATTACGGTAAGTGAAGCCACCAAGTTTTCATTCTTATTTACAGCCAAAAATTTAACAGCAGATTCTTGGGCTTTAGTAGCATCTGTCGCTACTAGGGCATCTTTGAGTGCTAGGTAATTTTCTACTAGGTTTACTTCTGTCGTTGACTTTTCTGCCTTTTTTCCTCCGCAGGCTACCACTATGGCTACCAATGCGATTAGTATAATTGCTCTTTTCATATTTCTCTTTTGTTTTAAGTTCCTTAATTGGTTACTGTCATTCAGAGCCTTGAGATCAATGTTAATTGAGATCAAGGAGAAAGAATCTGTCCTTTCTGGGCATCAATGTTTTGAACAGACAGATTCTTTCGGTCAAGCCCTTCCTTATCAAGAAGTCGTTTCCCTCAGAATAACGGTTGTTTGTTTCGTTTTCACTTTTGACTAATTACAGATTCCACACTTCCACATGTCAACATAGCATCGCCAAAATATGGGTTAATAATATTTTCTTTTAAACTGATCCAAGTGGCTCCTTTGTTATCGTTTGCCATTGGGCAAAACTGGACGTATAATGGACTTTCATTGGCTGCTCCGAAGGATTTCACTGCATTAATCAGTGCCTTAGAAAGGTTGATGAATTGAAGTCGTTGAACGGCTCGATCTTCCGTTCCAACTATATTGTCCAGACTTACTTTCATAGGCTCAAGTAATGCCATCCAATGCATATGCCCTTCCCCCTTAGTAAGCTTCATGTCTACTTTGGCCAGCGATTCAATTGCCTTTTTACCCGCATTTTGAATTGGCTTAGCTTGGCCTTCGACCATTAAATCCTTAAGATTGATGTACGCTTTGGTAAGTGCATTGAGCTGAGTATTAAATTTCGCATCGGTTGAACCGCTATAATCTTGGGCTGCTGGCAGTGCTACTTCCTGAAAACTAGCCCCTCCCATTTCCATGTCTCCATGATCGTGGACTGATGAAATTTTACCTCCTGTAGGATTCATCATGCTAATTTTACCCTTGAGCTGGGCTTCAGCATCCACCGTAAATGCACCATTGGTCACTACCTCATCCCCTGCTTTAAGGCCTTCAATAATTTGATAATTTTCACCAGAGGCATTACCCAATTTGACTTCGCGCAGCTGAAAGTAAGTACCTGATTCATCAAGTGTTTTGAGGTACACCACAGAACGCTCGCCTGTCCATAAAACAGCCGACTTAGCTACAGAAAGTACGTTTTGATTAGTCCCTAAATCAATTGTGCCTTTGAGGAACATATCAGGCTTAAATAGCCCTTGGCGATTGTCAAGATCTGCTCTTACTTCAACCACTCTTTTGGTCTTGTTAAGGCTTGGTTCTATAAATGAGATCTTGGCATTGAATTTTTGAGTCGGATTTGAACTGCTACTCAAGGCTATATTTTGGCCTATCTTAATCAACGGCAAGTCCTTTTCATACACTTCGAACATTGCCCAAACATTAGAGAGATCACTTATTTCCATCAAGACGCCTCCTTCTTTGAGGTGATCTCCGTTGTTTACATTCTTCTTGGTCATCACCCCATTATAATCAGAGAGCAAATCGAAATTACGCATGGGTTTGCTAGAGTTTTCAATCTCGTTGATTTGCTCTATGCTCAATTTCCAATGATGAAGTTTCCTTCTAGCGGCTTCCAACAAAACAGGATTGGTTTTCTCCATTTTCTTGGCTTCAATTAGCTCTTCCTGTGCCGTTACCAACTCTGGAGCATATAGCGAGGCAATTTTATCGCCTTTCCTTACGGCTTCACCTTCAAAGTTCTTGTAGAGCTTTTCAATTCTGGCTTCAAAATGAGTGGTTTGTACATTTACTTTTCTTGTATCTACCATCACCCTGCCGTTGAGGGCTAATTCTGAAGATGCGCTCGTATTGCTGACTACCGTAGTTTGAATATTGGCCAATTGCATGGCAGCCGCAGACATTTTTAATGCTTGAGGATTGGCACCATCGTCTTCGCCAGCCACTGGAATAAGATCCATGCCGCAAAAAGGACATGAGCCCGGTTCGGAAGCCTGAACTTGAGGATGCATGGAGCAAGTCCAAAGACCAGACTCATTTTTTTCTAACTGATGCCCTTCACCATCATGGCCGTCCAAACTTGGCGAAGTGGTGTTTCCTCCCAAAAACATAGCACCAATAAGTAATCCCAAACTTAGGGTAACTATACCAGTGAGTATGATCGACTTATTTAGTTTCATACGCTTATAAATTAATTTTTGCTGTTCTCACCATTGAAGTCTCACCGATTTCTGTCCACGAAACATAAACACCTTCCTCGTTACTGGTGAGCACGGGGAATCCGCTGCTTCTTGATGATGATGATTGGGCTACTTCCATTTTATGGAGTAACTCCCCTTTTTGATTGTATTGTGCCAACATGATTTGCGCTGCATCATTTTCAGTCTCCATGTAGCTTACCAATACCGTCTGGTCTGGTAATATTGTGATGCCTACTCTTCCACTTGTGATTTTTTCACTTACTAAAATTGGCTTAGAGAATGTGACGCCAGCATCTTTCGAGAAGGCAACCTTAACGGTAGGAATCCCACCGCTGGCAGTAAACCATGCTACGGCAGTATTTTGTCCACTTGAAGTGATGGAAGGGCCGTTGACAGGGCAACCTGCTATTTTCCAATCATCTGCATTAATGATTTGCGGTGCTGTCCATTCTCCATTTACATAGCGCACGATAGACATGTCTCTAATTTCTTCTTCGGATCTATTCCGATACACTACCACTGGGCCATTGTCTGTCATTGTCATTGATGTCTGACAACAATCACATACACGATTGTCCAATTCCCATTTTTCGAGTATCTCCCCTGATTGATTGAAAATAGCAGCCCTTAATGTCATTGGTCCACCTGCCATTGAATGACCCTCTGCACTTTCGTACCCTTCGCCCTTGGTATACCTTCCATCTAGCCAAGTAGCAATCATCCTGTCCTTATCCATAGGGAGCATGCTTACAAAACCATGTTCTGCAGCTATGTTGTCCTTGTGGGGAATGAAAGAGGCTCCCCAGTTATCTCCTGAGTTGCTGGCAGTAGCAATTTGCACATCGTAATCGTAAGTGCCCTCTGTTCTTTTTTGTAACCAATGGGCAGCCATCCAATCTTCATTTACAGCAATGGATGGGAAATCGGCCCAGTTCAGAAACCAGTTATCACCTTCTGATATTTGTTTTGGAGCCGACCATTTGTCATTTTCTAATTTAGAAAACGAAAGGGTCGCTTTTTTCTCCTTTTTCTCCACCCATGATAAATAGACGTTCCCCTTTTTATCGGTGAAAAGATTTGGCTCCTGACTTCCTTCTATGGCAGGACTATCTATGTTGGTAATTGTTGGTGCTCCTTCTTTTGCTGGTTGACAAGAAGTTGCGGCAACTATGGCGATAATTAAAATTGAATATATTTTTTTCATAGTTTACTTTTTAAGGAGTGATTTAAACATTGAAATATTTTCTGGGCTGTCCCATTCTTTGGCTCCCATGTGTTGATAAACGAGATTGCCTTTCCCATCAATGATGTAGGAGGCGGGAAGAGAGTAGACATTCAGTGCCTCTAGCCCCATTCCTAATTCAGCAAAATCAAACGTATAGTCATTTTTAGCAATGAAGTTTTCAATCTTATCATGCTCTTCATTCGAAATGGCAATAAATACATAGCCTTCGCTTTCCAGTTTGGCTTTGGCTCTTTCTATTGAAGGCATTTCTTTTAAACAAGGGCCACACCACGTTGCCCATACATTTACAAAGGCCATTTTCCCTTCCAATTCGGCTACGGTTAACGCTTTGCCATCCATGGTTTTTAAATCTAGTTTATCGAAAAACACCTTTTCTTCGTTAGTGTTATTGCAACCAAAAAGCAGTGCAATGAGCCCAAGACCAATGACCTGACGAAGACGGATCATGACGCTCTCATTTTAAACGATAGTTTAATATCCGCCCAACTGATTGAAATTTCTCCTTCATTTTTTTCTGTAGGGGTAACTTCATAAAGCAAATGTTCTTGTACTGTCTCTAATTTTTCAGGCATTAATTGAAGCCTTAAAATATCTTTCGATTGATCGTAATTATCTGCTAAATGCTGGTTGTAGTCCGTATTGATAATGAGCGTCCACTCACTTTTACCGGGTATGGTGAATAAGGCATACTTCCCTTTACTTACTTTATTCCCGTTG
>JBLIES010000022.1:0-27202 GCA_047633135.1 Roseivirga sp. | reverse complement strand
CATTCTCTAAATAGACTGCTATTCGCTTGTTGATTTGTTTGGCCCTCTGTTCTGCAGAATAAGGGCCAATACCAGTACTGATAGAAAAAAGAGTATCCTTAGCTATAATGGGATAGCTCGAAGGCACGACAACGGTGCTATCCCTAGGGGCCTGCGCTTGCGCCCCAAAAACAGAGAAAACCAAGAAAATACAACCAAAAACAACTCTCATAATTGTCTCAAAGGTAGTATTTTGTCAATAATTCTTACGTGCGCCTAAAATAATTTTAAAGACTCATCATTTCTTTAAATCGGGCGGCTTGTCTTCTGCTTACTTCCACTTTGTCGCCACCTCTTAGCACTACCATAAGTCCACCATTGAACCATGATTCGATACTTTCTACCCAAGTAAGGTTAATGATGTGTTTTCTACTCGCCCTAAAGAATGAACGGTCGTCTAGTCTTTCATCAAGCGCATTAAGCGACTTGTGAATCATTGGTTTAAAGTTATCAAAGTAGATTTTGATATAGTTACCATCTGATTCGAACAAACGAATGTTTTCGAGTTTTACAAACCAGCATTTATCACCATCCTTAACAAAAACTCGATCGTTAGGACCTAATTTTTTTTCATTTACAATGAGGTCATCTTCTGACTGTGGTCTTTTTAATAGCTTAGTTATGGCCTCCTTTAAACGGTCTGGCTCGATTGGCTTTAGTAAATAATCGAGTGCATTATAATCAAATGCTTTCAGCGCATATTCATCATAGGCAGTGGTGAAAATTACTTCGGGTACATTATCCAAGCTTTGCAGTAACTCGAAACCAGTTTTACCGGGCATTTGAATGTCCAAGAATAGAAGGTCTGGCTTTAATGCTTCGATTTTTTCTAGTGCATCTTCTGCATTCACTGCCTCTCCTACAATTTCGATTTCAGGATATTCCTGAAGTAGATTAGTTAGCTCTTTACGGGCTAATCTTTCGTCATCAATTATTAGTGCTTTCATAGAGTATTGGAAATGGGTTAAATGCCTTGCGGAATATTCACCTCGGTGACTACAAACTTATCATTTTCGTTGTAAATATTGAAAGATGCTGCGGATCCGTAAATCAATTGCAGTCTTTCTCTGGTATTATTAAGACCATAACCACCCTTTTTACCCGGTTTTTTGATTGTGCCAATGTATTGGCCACTATTCCGGATTTTTAATTGTAGCATAGAATCTTTGATTGACGTATTTATTTCAATGTTTCCACCTTCGACCAAATTTGAAACGCCATGTTTAATTGCATTTTCCACTAATGTTTGAAGCATCATTGGCGGAATCAGAAATTGGTTTGATTCTGGATCAATATTATAACTCACTCTTAGTCTTTCTTCGAACCTAATTGACTCTAAAGCTAAATAGGCCTGAACCGTATTTAACTCATCGATAAAGTTAATTACTTTCTTTTTATCCATAACCAAGGATGTCCTCAAGATATTTGACAGCTGGGTTATGGCCGTTTTAGCTTTTACTGGGTTTTCGTCTACTAAAGCACGAACGCTGTTCAGTGCATTAAAAATAAAATGGGGGTTAAGCTGAGACTTCAATTGGTTAAGGTACATTTCATTCATTGCCGCTTCATACTTTAATGACCTATTGTTGCTCTCAAGGTAATGATATAGAAAATAAATAGTTGCCCAAATAACATATAAGATGGTGGCTGTTATCGAATCGAGGGCAAGCACGATAAAGAATTCCCTGTTAAAAGCAGTGTTTCTTATCAAAAGATAGAAGAGTTGATAGAGCAACCCCGAGGCCAGTGCTAAAACTAAAATCCATGCGATGATTATCGGAACGATCTTCACTAGGTCTTTACTCAACCAATTTCTCTTAATGATTGTATTGCGCAAAGCGAAGTGAGAGATTAGAAATGGAATCGCACTCTGTACTAAAGCTTCGAAAATACTTCTTCTTATTTGCTCTGCATCACTGTCAAAAACCGACAAAAACCCCAAATTAATGATCGCTGGTAGCGCCCAACCAATAATTTGAAGTGTCCAATACAGTTTGTTTTTCCTCACGGCCAAAAATTAGGGAAATTTGGTCAATGGTTGGTCGGGTTTTGCTAAAAGGTGGTAAATAAAATGTCAGATTGACAAATTAAGGCTTTAGAGATAATTAGATGTTCGATTTTTCACAGGCTTTCGCCCTGATTGTAGCTTTTGTTTCGAACGAAGGTTCGTATGATCAACCTAGTGCCTCTATCGTAAGTGAAGTAATTCCAAATCCAATTGCTTAATACGACAAGCCGGTTTCTAAACCCAATGATTGAGAGAAGGTGAACGAACATCCAAATCGACCATGCTGCAAATCCTCCCATTGTAAACTTGGGCATATCTACCACTGCTCGGTTTCTGCCCACCGTGGCCATAGCACCTTTATCAGCGTATTCAAAGCCTTTCATGGCATCACCTTTTTCAGCGCGTACTAGGTTTCTAGCCAATAGCTGTCCTTGTTGAATAGCGACTGGCGCTAACATTGGATGGCCTTTAGGACAGTTTTCTGTTTTCATGAAGGCGATATCGCCAAGGGCATATATGTTTTTTAGGCCTTGCACTTCGTTATAATCATCCACAAGGATTCTACCTCGCTCTATCGATTTTGCTGGTAGGCCATCAATGATATTTCCCTTTACTCCAGCGGCCCAGATGACTGTTTTTGAAGGAATCACAGTGCCGTCAGAAAGTGTTACATCTCTCCCATCATAGCTTTTTACTACCGTGTTGAGCTTCACGTTTACATCAAAGTCTTTGAGGTATTCAAGCGCTTTGTTACTTGCTTTTTCTGACATTCCAGCCAATAGCCTAGGTCCCGCATCTACCAAATGCAAATTCATGATACTAAAATCGATGTCAGGATAATCCTTAGGTAAAACGTGTTTTTTTAGTTCGCCTAAAGCACCAGATACCTCTACACCTGTTGGGCCACCGCCTACCACAACGAAATTCGTTAATCTGTCTTTCTCTGAATCCTCTCTTGTTAAAACCGTTTGTTCAAAGTTTTGAAGCATATGGCTTCTGAGGTTCAATGCTTGAGGGATTTGCTTGAGTGGAAATGTTTTGTTGTACATATCCTCATTACCGAAATAGTTAGTTTTGGAGCCATTAGCGACAATGAGCTTATCATATTGAAGCTCACCAATAAGCGTGGTTATTTTTTGAGCCACAGGGTCAATTCCGGTAACTTTGGCCATCCTAAAATAAAAGTCTGGGTAGTCATTAAATAGCTGTCTTAATGCTCCAGCAATAGAATCTGGTTCTAAACCAGCAGTTGCTACTTGGTAGAGTAGCGGCTGAAAAGTGTGATAGTTATTACGATCTAACATTACTACCTGAAAGCCTTTGCCCTTTAACCCTTTAGCGATTTGAATTCCAGCAAAGCCTCCTCCAATGATGATCACTCTTTTTTTATTTGTTTGCGGAATATCTAAGTGGAGATTTTCTAAAGGGCTCATAAGCAAAAAGTAGTTAGCAATGGAACGGTTATCAATGTAGCGAGGTTCTTGAATTGAGGTTTATTTGTAAAGAAAAGAAATGTTATTCTAGAATAGAAGATACCTGAGATTACGTTAGTAAGAATAAGAAACAAAATTACGCTGAACAGCGTTAAAAAAATCATTGAAGTCATGTTGGTAGCTGAAAGTGTTAGGTAAACCTTAAGTTAAAGTGAAGTTGATTAAGATGTAGATTTTAATGTTTTGGTTGAAGACGATGCTAGTCCGAAAGGGCTGGCATCTTTTTTTAAATGCCAGATTAAGTCAATGATTGGATTTTCAAAGTTGTCGGCAGGTAAAGCCAATATAAGTTGACAACTTAGCCTATGATAACTACCACAGGCCCCAATAATGGGTTGTATAAATTATTTTGTTCTTTAATGTCAAAGTTGTCGGTAGGTAGGACGAAATTGGCTTCGTGGAAATATTAATCACACCCATTCAAGAAATTCACAGCCCTTTACTTGAGCAGAAGGGAATTAGATTGATGGTCAAGCGAGAAGACCTTAATCACCCTATCATTTCTGGTAACAAGTTCCGTAAACTCAAATACAACCTCATCAAAGCGAAAGGGCTAGGTAAAAGCACCCTGCTTACTTTTGGTGGAGCTTACTCTAATCATATTTTTGCTGTGGCAGGGGCAGGACAGGAGGTTGGTTTCAAAACCATTGGTATCATCAGAGGAGAAGAGCATTTTCCTTTAAATGCCACGCTGGCTTTCGCTCAGGCCCAAGGCATGCACCTAAAATATATCGACCGCAATGCATATCGCAATAAGCAATCTTCAGTATTGATCGAAGCCTTGGAAGCTGACTTTGGGGACTTCTATTTAATTCCTGAAGGCGGCACAAACGAGTTGGCTATAAAAGGCTGTGCAGAATTGATTGATGAGATTGAGGTAGACTACGATATTATATGCTCTTCAGTAGGGACTGGCGGTACATTAGCAGGCTTGATCTCTGGCCTGAAAGGCAGAAAGAGGTTGATTGGTTTTGCTGCCCTCAAAGGAGATTTTTTAAGAGATGAAGTTCAGGCATTACTGACAACAGTTGATGAGGGACATTTAAAAAACTGGAGCATTAACACAGATTATCACTTTGGTGGTTATGCAAAGAAGAAACCCGAACTCTTAGCGTTTATTGAAACGTTCGAAAAACAGCATGGAATCCCTTTAGAGCCGATTTATACAGGCAAAATGATGTTTGGCTTATTCGACTTAGTTAAAAGAGATGCATTTGATCCGGGGACAAAGATTTTGGCTGTTCATACTGGGGGGATAAGGTGACCTTTGCTAACCCAACAACGCCCCAAATACATCAGTTAATCTGCTAAAGGGCCTTATTATGATTGAGTATTTTTTTTGTTCGAGGCCTTTCATATTGTATTTTGAAATAAATATTTCTTTGAAACCGAGTTTTTCGGCTTCTGAAATACGATTGTCAATTCTGTTTACAGCACGTACTTCGCCTCCCAAGCCAACTTCGGCAGCAAAGGCCGTTTTATCAGAGATTGGCGTATCGTGAAGACCGCTGACCAACGAAGCACAAACAGCAAGATCTAAAGCAGGCTCTTCAATTTTAATTCCTCCAGCTACATTGAGAAAAACATCTTGACTGCTCAACCTAAAGCCACCACGTTTTTCGAGAACGGCCAAAAGCATGTTCAGCCTTTTTGCATCAAAACCATTCGAGTTACGTTGAGGCGTGCCGTAAGAAGCAGTGCTTACTAAAGACTGAATCTCAATCAACAGGGGTCTATTGCCTTCAATCGAGGCGCCTATGGCCACGCCAGGGGAGTCCTCTTCCCGTTGGCTAATTAATATTTCGGATGGATTAGAGACTTCGCGAAGCCCTTTAGATTGCATTTCGTAAATACCCAACTCAGAGGTAGAGCCGAAACGGTTTTTCACTGTTCTCAGGATTCGATAGGCCAAATGCCGATCGCCCTCAAATTGTAATACCGTGTCCACCATGTGCTCTAGCACTTTTGGTCCAGCTAAACCACCTTCTTTCGTAATGTGGCCTACCAAAAAAACAGGGGTATTGCTTTCTTTGGCAAATTTGAGCAGCTCGGCAGTACATTCTCGTACTTGAGAAACACTGCCCGCTGCGGACTCTATTCGTGGAGTACTTAAAGTTTGAATTGAATCAATGACTAAAATGTGAGGTTGAATCTCGCGTATGTGGTTAAATATATTTTGTGTGGAGGTTTCGGCTAAAATAAAACAGTTTTCAGAAGTTTGGCCAATGCGTTGAGCACGCATTTTAATTTGCTGCTGGCTTTCTTCACCTGAAACATAGAGCACTCGAAGTCTTTTAGAGGAGAGTGCCAATTGTAGCATTAATGTGGATTTACCAATCCCTGGCTCACCACCTATCAATACAATGGAGCCATGAACAATGCCTCCCCCTAATACTCGATTTAGTTCTTGGTCGTAGGTAACAATTCGTTTTTCGCTATTGGCTTCAATTTCATGTAAACGTACCGCTTTCGAACCTCCTGTCTTTGTTCCTTCTTCGCGCCAATTGGTCAATTCCTTTTCTGCTACACCACCTACTTGCTCTTCGACATAAGTATTCCATTCTTCGCAACCACTGCATTTACCCACCCATTTTGGCGATTGAGTACCGCAACTTTGACAAATAAAAACGGATTTGATTTTGGCCATAGCAATTGGAATTTAAACTAACTGAATAAGCTTGCAATATCGCTGGCTTCTAATTTTTTAATGAAACTTTCTTCTGTTGTAATCAAGTCAGAGGCGAGTCTAATTTTGTTCTGTTGTAAAGCCAGGATTTTTTCTTCTACTGTGTTTCTGGTAATAAACTTATAAGTGAAGACCTTGTTCTTTTGCCCAATCCTGTGCGCTCTGTCTACTGCCTGAGCTTCAATTGCTGGGTTCCACCATGGGTCAAGTAAAAACACATAGTCAGCTCGGGTAAGGTTTAAGCCTAAGCCACCTGCTTTAAGTGAGATGAGAAATAGTCTAATGTCTGTGTTATTCTGAAAGTTTTCTACTTGCTCTTGTCTGTTTTTAGTTGATCCGTCTAGGTAAGCGTAATGCAACTCCTGTTTGTCTAAGTATTCTCTGACAATCGTTAAATGCTTAACAAATTGACTGAAGATTAATATTTTATGCCCCTTACCGAGGGCGTTTTCAATCATGTAAGTGACATCTTCTAGTTTCCCAGAATCACCCGTATATTCTGGGTCGATCATTTTTGGATGATTAGCAATTTGCCTGAGTTGGGTGAGGCCTTGCAGCAATATAAATTGTGATTTATTTGCCCCACTCTTTTCAAAATTATCTAAGATTTTATTCCGGTAGTATGATTTAACCTCTTCATATTTTTCTTCTTGTTGGGCAGTCATCGTGCTGTATTTCACGTTTTCTACTTTTTCTGGAAGGTCTTTGGCTACCTGAGATTTATGCCTTCTAAGAATAAAAGGCTTGATGATAATATTAAGCTTGCGTGTTTTTTCTGTATCCTGTTTCTTTTCAATTGGCAATAGAAATTCTTCTCTAAAGTATTTTTCTGTTCCTAGAATACCAGGGTTAGCAAAACTCATTTGAGACCAAAGGTCGAGCGTACTGTTTTCTAAAGGAGTGCCAGTTAAGATAAGTCGGTACCGAGATTTCAGTTTTTTGACAGCCTTAGCTATATTGGATAAAGGGTTTTTTATTGCTTGCGACTCATCTAGGATTACATAATGGAAATAATATTGCTTCAGTATTTCAATATCCATCCTCGTTATTCCATAGGAAGTCAAGATCAGGTCATACCCCTCAAAACTAGAAACATCTTTGATTCTGCTTGCCCCTGTATAGGCTAATACTTTTAAATCTGGTGTGAATTTTTTAGCCTCAATTTCCCAATTATAGATTAGTGAGGTAGGCATGATGAGCAAAGTTGCATTTTTCACTCCTTTATCCGTTTCGGATTGTAGCATTGCCAAGGTTTGCACGGTCTTACCCAAACCCATATCATCGGCCAAACAGCCCCCAAAATTATATTGAGTTAAAAATTTCATCCAGTTGTAGCCTGCTTTTTGATAAGGCCTTAATTCGCCAATGAATCTTGGAGAAATAGGATGTTCTTCGATTTTATCAAAATTATGAAGTTGCTGTAACTTGCGATCCATCGTGACTTGCGCCAGTTGTCCGTTTTGCAAATCTTGAATCAGCGCAATGTGATGTTTGCGGATTTTATTACCAGTTCCAGATTCCATAAAGGCAAAGAGATCTGCATAATTGGTAAACCAAGCCTCTGGAATTATGGCTATTTCACCATTTGGTAGTTTTACTTCTCTTTTTTTACCGCTGATTAATTTCCTTAATTGGTCGAACGATATTTCGTATTCGCCAAACTTGATGATGGCATGAATATCGAACCAATCGATGCTTTCATTGACTTTAATATCTATCTGGGCATCGCCTAAGAAATACCGCTTAGTATCACTTGGGCTTTGACGAACTTCTATTCCCTCTTCTTGAAGAAAAACTTTCTTTTCACCTAACCACAAAAGCCCATCTTCTCTGGAGGTGGTATAACGTCCGTTTTTAAGTATTAAGCCCTTGGTAGTGAGTTTTTCAACGATGAGAATTTCAGCATCAATATTCCTTTTGACTTTGTGAAAAATGTAATCATCACCTTTTTGCTCTAGTTTTACTGATGATGAAGCATTAGGGTCATAAGGAAAGGTATAAGTGCCGTATGTGAAGTTAATTTTGAAGAGAAGTTTAGACAAATTTTCACCTTCATTGCTTTTGGAGCTAAATAAATCAGAAGTACTGGCACTTGATGTTCCTAATTCTGAGAAGTTTAATTCAGCCACTAATGGATACCGCTCTACATTGATTTCGAAACCTTTGGCATAGACATCGAATGAAGCCACTAAGTTGCTTACAAATTTTTCGTAGTAGGTCTGCTCGACCTTCCGAGGAATAACGACAAATTTTTTGTTGAGGAATGGCTTAAGCTTAGGGCCATCAACACCTTTTTCGAAGCTGAAAAGCTTGTCGTTTACGACAAGCCATGCTGGAGTATTACAAATAAGGAAGGAGCCATTGTACTGCCATTCTAGTTTTTCGCCTTCGTGTTTTATGGTGGGGAAATAGTGCGTATTGTCTTCGTTTCTTCTAAAATGGAAAAGAACACTTGCCTTTTTATCCATCCAATGGATCTGTCTCCAAGTGGGTTCTCCATCTCGGCCCATTTCGAAAATCATTTTACCTCCCAGAAGATCCAGAATTCTTGATCTTCGTGCCTCTAGATAGTGCTCAATGGTGTTTTGTAGATCTTGATCTCCTTTTTCCTTGTCATATACTTTGAGGAAAAAGTCGGCTGGTTTGATCTTCTTTTTAAAAAACTTGAGCACAATGGATTCTTGTTGCATTTGATCCATCAGCTTAATAAGCTCATAATCTCGCTCGTCTAAGCCTGTCCCAAATTCCTTAGCATTTTTTGAGGAAATATTCTGATGTTGAAGTGTCAGTCGTTCTTTATCGTCCAGCTGTACTACAAAAGACTCAAAAAGATATCCTAAGTATTCGTGCTGATAAAGACTGTAAACTAACTGAAACGGTTTGGCTATTGATACCTTCATTTAAAAAAAATCCGACTTGCAAATTAATTATTTCTAGCAGAAGGCAGGCTTGAAAAAGAACAAATGTTAAGCGGAATTTCATACTAATGAGCAAGTGCCTTTAATTCAGGTTCTTGACCATTTCTACTCTTGAGGCAATGATGGCGGGTCGGTACGAGGTGATTATTGTGATAAAGCCAATGCTGAGCCCCACCAATAAAAAGTCCATGAGTTCTAACTTAACGGGGTAGGCGTTTACTATTGAATTGGCCAGGCCCATTCCAATTAAACCAAATTTTTGCTGTAGTAAGCAGATACTAAGACCGAACAATAAACCAGTAGAGGCACCAATAAGAGATATGAGGCTTCCTTGTTTTAAAAATATTTGACGCACGAATCGAGGTGTTGCCCCAAATGAATAGAGTATTGAAATGTCTCTCTTTTTTTCTATTGCTAAAATTGAAAGTGTGAAGAAGATATTGAAAGAGGCAATTGCCATAATAAAGGAGAGGGTGATGAACATAAAAAGCTTTTCAATCTGAATAGCTTTCAAAAGACTCGAGTGGATTTCATCGCTGTCAAGCACTTTAAAATCTGAACCTAAGGTTTGAATCAAATCACTCTTTACTTTTCTTAGGCTGGCGCCTTCCGCTAGATAGATTTCGACAGAAGTCCTACGATCGCCATAATCCATTAAGTCTTGAATAAATCGCAAAGGCACAAAAACATAGCTTTCATTGTATTCTGATTCTATATTGAAAATACCGGTTGGGAAGATGCTTTTTTTACGGATCGGATTGCGGGTGATAGGGGCTCCGGGTGATAATTTTCTAGGATAAACAACCTGCATATTGTAGGCATCACTTTCTAATAGAAGACCAAGTTCATAAGCAATGCCAGTTCCTAAAATCATGTAATCATTGTATTCATCAGTGAGCTTCATCTCCCCTCTGACCAAGAAACTGTCTAATCGATTGGCCTGCAAATAGCTCTCCTCAAAACCTTTCACTCTGGCGACCACTTGTTGGTCTCGATAAAGGATTAGGGCATTGTCTTCAATTACCTCTGTTATTACTCTGATGTCCTCTATGGCCTCTATCTTTGAACGTATTTTAGGCGTCATTTTGAATGACTTACCTAGGTCAGCTTCAATTTTAAGCTGGGGATCGAAGGAATTGAAGGTAGACTGGATTAAGTCTTGTAGACCATTGAATACAGAGAGCACCACTATGAGTGCAGCTGTACCAATGGCAACGCCAATCATAGAGATCCATGAAAGTACCTGAATGAAGTTCTTTTTCTTCTTCGAAGCGAAGTATCGCTTGGCTATGAAAGTAGAGAGATTCAATTGCGTATTTACTCTGAACCTTCTTCAGGTTTAGGTGGAATATTTAGCTTATCAATAATCTTGTCCATTTTCTCTGCATCTTCAGCTGTTGTGTCAGCATGGAAGGCAATATGAGGTACGATACGCACATCTTTACCTATTCTCCTACCTAAACTTCCACGAATCCTGCTTTTTTCTTCTTCAATTTCTCCCATAATTCTGTCTACTGAATGCACTGGGAAGATGCTTAAGTAAATTCTGGCCAAACCTAAGTCTGGGCTCATCCTTACATCAGAAATTGTAACAAGAGATCCCAGGAATTTACCTGAGTGCTCTTTTTGGAATATTTCGCTGATTTCTTTTTGAATCAACTTTGAAAATTTAAGCTGCCTTTTACTCTGAGTCATGGTGCAAATATCTTATTAATTTATCTATTTTCCTTCCTGCTGTTTTTTTGGCTTATTTTGCCATTTCAAATTAAAACTGTTAGCGTGCTCAAGTTCTTCAGAAAGAATGATCCTTTTTTGCTTCTCTTTATCGCTGCATTCGTAGTGATTTCAAGGGCCGCAATTCTGATTATCGGTGTTGATACAGTGGATATCCACATTCAAGCCCTAGCTTTTGGTAAGGCATTTAACCTTCAACCAGAAATTTTAGCCTTCAATAATCTATCTGCAGGGCCATTATTTAGTTTTTTTTATGGCCTTCTTACCCTATTGGTGGAAGACACATTCTACGTTTCTTTGGTACTGGCAGCAGTATTAGTGTTCATTCAGGCTCTTATTTTCAATGCTATTATACAGCGGAATGCCGCTTTTCAAGAAAATAATTTTTTGCCAGGATTTTTGTTTGCCCTTTTTACGACAGCGCATGTCGACTTCTTGTTTTTAAGTCCGGTTTTAATTGCCAATACTTTTTTATTGTTAGCAATGGATAAAATATTAACCCACCTGAAGTACCGAGGCTCCGAAGAGAATATATTAAGTACAGGGTTCCTAATTGGCTTGGCTGCCTTGTGTTATACTTCCTACTTCTGGCTTTTACTGCTATGTATTATTGTTTATTCCTTCTATTCCAGCACACTGGTGAGAAGGTACTTTTTAATGACTTACGGTTTCATCTTTAGTTTTGTTCTTTTTTGGATTTATTACTTGGCTATGGGAGAAGGGCAATTATTCTTCAATGCTTATTTCGGTATGGCATTCGATACTACATTGTTGAATATTGAATCTCTGAACGAGGTAATGTTGGTTTTGGGAATCCCCATTTTATGCTCACTATTTTCTGCTGCTCAGGGTTTTCAGGGGCTGGGTTTTACTAACCATCAGGTGCTGATACAAAGAACCATGTTATGGATTTTTGTATTCAGTATTTTCATGTTCTGGCTATCACCCGCTTTTTATGAGCTAAACGCAATGACAATAATAATTCCTTTGACTTTTTTTTCTAGCCAGTTCTTAATTACAAGAAATAAGAGTTGGGTTGCCGAATCACTATTTTGGCTTCTAGTGTTGACTTCAATATCGATTCAATATTTAGTATAGAGGATTAGAAACATTTAACAATTGATTTTGTCCACTCTTTTCTGATGCCTTCCCCCTTTAAAATCAGTTGCTAAGAAAGTCTCTGCCATAGCTTTTGCCATGTCGAGATCAACAAAACGTGCTGGTATGCAAATAATATTGGCGTTGTTGTGTTGGCGTGCCAAAGATGCTAAATCTATGTTCCAAGTTAAGGCTGCCCTGATTCCTTGATGCTTATTAGCGGTCATGCACACACCGTTACCACTTCCGCAAATTGCTATACCAAGGTCGTTCTCTCCTTTTTCTATACTCAGCGCCATGGGGTGAATGTAGTCCGGATAATCAACCGATACATTAGAAGAAGGCCCGAAGTCCTGCACTTGGTAACCCAATTCTTGTAGAAAATTAATTATCTCAGTTTTGTATTCAAAGCCAGCGTGATCGCCACCGATTCCTATTTTTTTCATGTCAAAGCGTTTTTCTCGTTTGATCTCTCAACCCTTCTAGAGACCGCTATACTAACTTCGTATAAGAGTGTTACGGGAAGAGCGATCAGTATTTGACTCATTATGTCTGGTGGGGTTAAAACTGCAGAAATGATCAGAATTGTGACAAAAGCATGCTTTCGATACCTTTTCATTAATGCTGGGGTTACCAGTCCTGCTTTGGATAAAAAGTAGGAAACAACAGGTAATTGGAACATGAACCCACAAGCCAAGACTAATGTTGAAATTAGTCCTACTATTGAGCTAATATCTATAAAGTCATCTATGGATTCGGAGAGCTCGTAGTTAGATAAAAAATTAATCGAAAGAGGGGTGACAATGAAGTAACCAAAGCATATTCCTATTAAAAAGAGAAATGACACAACAACGACAGCACCTTTTGAGGCCTTTTTTTCATTATTCCTTAATCCTGGCCCTATAAATCGCCAGATTTCCCAAAACAAATAAGGGAAACCTAATATAAGACCAATCACAGCCGAAGAGGTAATATGCATTACGAATTGACCCGTCATTTGTCTGTTTTGAAAAACCATTGTGGGCTGATTCAAGCAAAGTAATGGTGAGTTGATGGTTTCTGATAATTCGCAAAGTTTTCTGTAAGTCCAAAAATCTGACTTTGTGGGACCAAAAATTATAGTGTCCCAAACTATTTCTCTTCCTAAAAAAGCCAGTAGAGAAAAAATGAATATTGCGATGACAGACCTTACCAAATGCCATCTTAATTCCTCCAGATGATCTAGGAAACCCATTTCTGAGGTATCGTTTTCTTGATCTAGTGCCAATTACTTAGTGCTGAAAAAGTGGGTAATCTCTCATCCATTTATTGACATCTGCACGGACAGCTCCGAGGTTAGTGTCATTATCATGGTTGATTAGGGACCTGTCTATTAGTTCAACGATTTTTAGCATATCGTTTTCAACAAAACCTCGAGTAGTAATAGCAGCAGTACCTATTCTCATGCCTGAAGTCACAAATGGTGACCTGTCATCAAAGGGAACCATGTTTTTATTAATCGTAATATCAGCCTTGCCAAGTGTGGCTTCTGCTATTTTCCCTGTAAGGCCTTTACCCCTTAGGTCGATAAGCATGAGGTGATTGTCCGTTCCACCCGATATTATTTTGTAACCTAGATCAGTGAAGGATTGGGCCATCACAGCTGCATTTTTCTTTACCTGAATTATGTAATTCATATATTCATCTGAGAGTGCTTCTCGAAAGGCAACGGCTTTAGCGGCTATCACGTGCTCCAAAGGACCTCCTTGAGTTCCTGGAAAAACACCAGAATCTAAAAGTTGAGACATCATTCTGATTTCTCCTTTTGGCGTTTTTAGTGCCCATGGGTTTTCAAAGTCTTTTCCAATCATGATAAGCCCACCTCTTGGACCACGAAGGGTCTTGTGCGTGGTTGTGGTCACAATATGGCAGTGTTGTAGTGGATCGTTTAGGATTCCTCTCGCAATTAATCCCGAGGGGTGCGATATGTCTGCGAGTAGTAAGGCGTCAACTTTGTCAGCTATGGCCCTTAGTCTTACATAATCCCAATCACGGCTGTAAGCCGATGCACCACAGATAATCATTTTTGGATTTTCTCGAAGTGCAGTTGCCTCTACTTTGTCCCAATCAATGAGGCCTGTTTCTTGTTCCACGCCATAAAAAGAAGGCGTGTATAACTTTCCTGAAAAGTTTACTGATGAGCCATGGGTGAGGTGCCCTCCATGGGATAAATCAAAGCCAAGGATTTTATCGCCAGCATTTAAGCAAGCTAACATTACTGCCGCGTTGGCTTGTGCTCCAGAATGAGGTTGTACGTTCGCCCAAGCAGCACCAAATAACTCTTTAACTCTGTCGATGGCTAAAGTTTCTACCTCATCTACGACCTCACAGCCACCATAATAACGTTTGCCTGGTAGACCTTCTGCGTATTTGTTAGTCAGAACAGACCCCATTGCTTCCATTACTTGCTCAGAGGCAAAATTTTCTGAGGCTATTAATTCTATGCCCTCTGTTTGTCTAAGATGCTCTTTTTTTATAAGGTCGAAAATGACTTGATCTCTTTGCATGTTGGCTCTGTCTTACTTTGGTTCAAAAATAGGTTAATGGACTTTAAATACCAACTCGTGAGGGCTATTGAGATAGCACAAAATTATGGAAAGGTATCTACTTGAATTTGTTAATTGCATTCAAGATTGTATCTAAAACCTGAACATGAGTGAAAGGTTTACCAATATATCCATCAAAACCATTGAGGTCTAGGTCTGTTTTTACATCATTATAAGCATAGGTAGTATAAGCCATTATTGCAATGGGACTATCTATGTATTTCTGACTTGCTTTAATTTTTTTTGTTGCTTCAAACCCATCCATGATTGGCATGTGCAGATCCATTAAAATCAAATCAATGGGGGTAGTTTGAAAAAGTCTGAATGCATCTTCGCCATTCAGACTTTTGAAAGACTTTCCACTGAACCGAGATAGCGTTTTTTCAGCAACAGTTAAATTGATTGGGTTATCGTCAACCACTAAAATATTGTAACCTTCAAGTAGATTCCAATCGGATTGTTTGACGGTAAAGGATGAATCATCAGAAAAATCATCGTCCATAAGATGAATCTTGTCATCAATTAAGAAATATGATTTACCTTTTTGCATACTCTAATAAGTCTCTCTTTATGAATGAATGATTTGGAAGTCAAGAAGGTCTCCCTTAACAACAATATTTTCTTTTAAGGGCTCAATGTACAAAGTAAAACTTTGAAAGTTCCAATTCCTAGTGTATGATTTTTGATGCATTGGTATCCCTCCATTTGAGTGTAGCCGCCTTGTGGGATTGGTTCAAAGTAACCAGAAATTAGTGTTTCATTTTTTAACTTTTGCAGACTTAATGCTAGCTTACGAAGTCAGACGGTTAAAAAATAAATTCTATGTAAATATGTGATTATCAATTAGATAAATTATTTTGTTTAACCCTGAAAATATTTTTTGAAAAATATTTCATTTTGAAGGGTGACATTTGGCATGTTAAATCATTAATAATAGAGGCATGAGTGAAAACAGTCTTATTTCGGATCTGAGGAACGGTGATCAAAAGACTCTTGAAAAAATCTACTCTGATTATAGAACTGGATTTTTAGCTTTTCTAACCACCACTCATAACTGCTCTACAGAAGTAGCAATTGATATTTATCAATATGTAATTCTGTCTTTCTACGAAAATGTCGTGGATGGTAATTTTGAAGAAATGAGTGAGGCTGGTTTGAAAACCTATTTGTTCTCTATTGGAAAGAATAAACTTCTTGGTGATTTAAGAAAAAGATCGAAGCTGTCTTTATTGGAAGCATATAGTGACGATGCATTAATAGAGGAGGGGAGTTTAGAAACTACTATAAATGAGCGCTATGATGAAGTAAGCGATGTGATAAGCAACTTAGGCAATCCTTGTAAAAGAATTTTGGAGCTTTTTTATTTTAATAAATTATCGACTGATGAAATAGCGAAAATCATGGGATACAATAATGGTAATACAGTAAAAAATTTAAAGTATAAGTGCATACAACGGATTAAGAAAATAGTCAGCTAGTTACGATGGAGAAGAATATAAACGTAATAGACGCATACTTTAATGGTGACTTATCGCCCGAAGGTTTGGCTGAGTTCGATGCGAAACTCCAAGATGATGTTGAGTTTCAGGCGGAATTTCAACAGATCAAGATGATTCAGGTCGCTATGAAAAATCAGGTGAGGTCAGAGGTTTTAAATCGATTCCAAGAGTTAGAAAGTGCTTTAAACGTTAAAAAGTCATTTAGGTCTCAAAGCAATATTAAAAGGTACATAGCAATAGCGGCAAGTTTGTTCCTGATAGTATCACTGGCTTACTTAACTACAGGTGAAGGAGTTAAAGAAATTGATGGTAATGCCATTTTTATGGAAAATTATCAAGTCTATACTAACCTAGAGTTAGGTAGCGAAAGGGGGGCTGAGGTAGACTTAAAAAGCCTAAAAAGTCAGGCCTATTATGCTTATGATTTAGGGAATTATGATCAAGCTGCTACAGATTTGACGAAGCTAGTAGAGATGGAAAAGACAGCTGCCAATTATTTTTACTTGGGTCTTGCTAATATTGAAATAGGAGAGTCAGAAACTGCATTTGCCAATTTCAATACAGTGATTAATAATTTCTCTGAATATAAAGAACAGGCTCAATGGTATTTAGCGCTGGTTTTATTGAAAGAAGGAGAATCAGATCAAGCGTTGTCAAGTTTAGTGGCTTTGGTTGTTAAAGAAAAAGCTTTTAAAGAACAGAGTGCTAAGATATTACTTGAAGAATTTAGTTTAGATAATTTTGGTACAGTAATAGGTACAACAGTTGAGGTGTCTCTAAGGCCAGAGGAAGAAGACAGTCCTAGTGGAATTGAATTTGAAGAGAGAAGACAGGTCCAATTAGGAATTGTAAGAGATGCTTACAGCAACGAATATAGCTTCTACAATGATTTTCCCATTAAGGGTTTAACGAAAGGTGAATTTGTGGAAATAATCATCGTTTCTAGAGGGGATAAAGGTAGAGAGAACGGTTATGCCGTAATAGTAAGTCAATAGAGAATTCCAACAACACACTAATACATACACGCGGGAAGGAAGGTCAATAGACCTTCCTTCTTTTTTTTGAATGTTGATAAAAGACAATGATCAGGATGATTAGAAAACAAATTATTAGAACTGAATAAAAAAGGCTGGTAGAGGCCTTCGGTTTTAAAGTGGCAGATTCACCCAAACTGACAAATGATGACCAATAGTAAGGATGAGAGGTATAGTTGTCTGATTTTTTTAAATATTTAAGTTTACTTTTATTCAGTGCTTCAGGCGTACTTAGCCCCTGAGAAATATAATCGTGTAGGCTTACCATGAGTTCTGAAGAAACTTTATCATTGATATTCCACAAGCTCATAACTACTGAGGGCACCCCTACTAGCGCGAATCCTCTTGCTATGCTAAAAGTACCTTCTCCCTTATTTAATTTACCATTTCCGCTCTCGCAAGCGCTAAGGATTGCTAATCTTGCGTTAAGATTAGCTAAATAGAGATCTTGAGTTTTGAGAATATTGTCATCCCCACTAAAAATCAATTGTGCATCATATTTTTCATTTTCATTTACCTCACCGTGCACAGCCAGATGTAAGATGTCAAATTGATATGCCTCTTCTAAAAAAACTTGTTTTGTACCTTTTGCTCCTAAATAGTAGTCTCCTTCAAATTTAGACTCAAGCTCTTTTATTTCTTTAGCGGTACCTGGTAATCCTGCCAAGGAACCTTGAGGCTTAAAATTATTCTGACTATATCCAATTCCGAGTATGTTCTTTTTAGCAATATTATTATTGCTAGGTGGTTTAATGTTAGAAGACAAGAGGTAATTGATATTAAAGGATTTAATAAGATAATTTAGATCTTTCCATGAACTTAATTTATTATTTTGGCTTGAGACTAGGGCTTCAAATGGCAGCCTTGACAAAAAATCATCTGGTATAATTGTTAAAATGGTCGGTTGAAAATCAATTTGGTTTAGGATTGGTAAGATTAAGGCTTCATAAACCAACAGACTGTTTTTTTGAAAGTCTGATGATTTTCTTTCGGAACCTGACAATTCAGGGCGATTAGAAACCGTAGTGATTACCTTTTCAATGCTGTTTCTAAGGCTTAGAGTCAAATCGACTGATTCCAACACGTCTTTATTCTTAGATCTACCTAAGATATATATGACATCTTCTCCAACAAAATACTCTATCGTGACTTGGTGCTTTGATACGGGGCTTTTGACATAATTAACATCAAATGAATCGCTGGTTTGATCATATTCTGTAATTAAATTTTCAATACTGTCTTTCGTGGCTTTGAGTAAATTATTATGAGCTAGGATTGCGTCATTTAGATTTTTGTTGATCTCGTCTCCAGGATTAGATGCATCGAAACTAGCATCAAATTTATTTATTAACTGTTCTAATGCCTTATTTAAATTATAATAGCGTTCTTTTAAATCTTTGGGAATAATGTTACGATTTATTTGATCAAACTCGCCCGCTTGTTCTAGAAAGAGGAGAGATTTGCTCATTTGGAAAATTTTTATTGCACTGCTGATACTTTCTTGATGATTGCCATATTTGGACAATAAGTAAGTTGCTTTTAGGCCATTCTGATATAGATCTTTGAAGTTACTGGATAGAAATAATTTGCCTTCAGACCTCATGAGTTCCTTTCTACGATCAATGAGTATTTTGTGAGTTTCAAATACATAATTGTTGGAAGACTGTAGAATTCGAAGGCTATCAGAATATTTCTTCTCGAATAGATTCGTTAACGCAATTGCCTTATTCTTTAGGCCAATTA
Source organism: Roseivirga sp. (assembly GCA_047633135.1). GTDB lineage: Bacteria > Bacteroidota > Bacteroidia > Cytophagales > Cyclobacteriaceae > Roseivirga. Next base: position 8,365 of record JBLIES010000022.1, on the reverse strand, counting down.
GACCGAAAAATGATAATTTTTGGTCTTTGATGTCAGGAAAGTTAAGAGGATCATCTAGGTAATATTCCGGAATACCATTACGAATAGAAGAATCATAGCTCAAAAATGAATTGATTGGATCATCATTGTAATCATAATAGGACCCAAGCATGCTGAATAGTGATTCCGCCTGCTTATCAGGCAATGTGCTGGTCGACTTAATGTTTTGTATGGCCTTAGTTAAATAGTGCTTGGCTTCATCGTTTTGATCTAACTCTAAATAGGAATTAGCAATGTTTACTTGCTGTTGAATTAGAAATTTGAATTCACTACTAGAAGTGGAGTATTTAAACTTATTAATCAGCTGTAAATAAGACTTGACTGATTCCTGATACTTATTCATCCCAACTAATATTAGAGGCCTTAAGGCACGAATGTTGTCGATTTCCTTTATTTGATTATACTGTTTGTTGTTTTTGTAAAAAGTAAGTACATCATCACACACCTTTAATGCCAAGGGGTATTTTTTTAAATAGTATAAGGCGTTAATGAGGTTAGTATAGGCAGCGACATGATCTTTAGATTGAATTGCTGCATAGTTATTATGTGCAAAGATCACCTCTTTAATGGCGTATCTAAATGATTGATCAAAGTCTCCCTTTTCTCTGAAAAGCTTGGGGAAATCATCCAGCAAATAAATGATATCTCTTGGTGTACTCTGAGCCTTACTGAGCGTATTCTTATATCTTATTTCGAGATATTTTGTAAGCGTATCTACGTTTCTCTGAGCATAACTATAAGCATAGTACTTGTAATCTATAATGCTTTCTTGCATTGCGGAATCATATTGATTAGCCTTGCTGTAGATGACCTGAGCAGTATCAAATTGCGAACTAGCAACATAAAAATCACTTTGTCTATGAGCAATTTGTCCACGCAAAAAATATAATTTTGAAAGTAAGATGTGATTCTTACCTAAATAGGTGTTTGCTTTTTTGATAGCATCATTGGCAATGGATTCCGCCTCGACAAACTTTTCCATTCTTCTTAAAACATAAGCCTTCCTCTCTAAAAGGTAAACGACTTCTTCATATAGTTGAGCTTTGTCAGATTCAACAATAGATTGGTTTACAAACTGTAATGCTTGATCATACTTCTTATCAGAAATGAGTTTATCAAGCCCATCGGTGGTGGGGGTATGGAAATCATATTTTGATTTAACTCTCGAATACTCTTGATTTTGCCCATGGATCGGTAGAGATAATAAACTGATTATAATGGCCAACAAATGTTTGTTGACTTCGGATCGGAGAAGACTAAACCGAGGGTACATATCAGAAATGTGCAGGTGTTGAATGCGAAAAACTAGTAATATTAAACAACAGTTCCAAAGACAATAATTTAGGTTAACTTTTGAGCCTTTGAGTGGTTAAATGACTATGAAAATAAGCGTATCCACAAAGGTAAGTCAGTCTATGCTTGAAGTTGCTAAAGGCTTTGATGAAAAGCTATTTACGGCTTTGAGTCCGCCTTTCCCGAAAGTGCAACTAAAGAGATTTGATGGGTCTACAAAAGGTGATATTATTTCTTTAGAGTTAGACTTTATATTTTTCAAGCAGCTATGGACGAGTGAAATTATTGATAATTCAGTCAGCGAAAATAGGTTCGAATTCATAGATTCTGGGATTGAGTTGCCATTTTTCTTGAAGTACTGGAGGCATCAGCATGTTATTCTTGAGCAGGCAGAAGGATCAACGATTGTTGACAATATTGAATTTAAAACGCCATTTATAATCTTTGATTACTTAATGTATCCTCTGATGTACTTACAATTTGTTTACAGGAGACCTATCTACAAAAAGTTATTCGGTTTAATTAAATAATTAATTGTCAGATGATTAGGTAAGGGTTTGCATTTTAAGAAGTGTTAATCTTACGAACTTCTTGATACAAGCTATTCTTCGTTCTTATGAAATTTACGGCATTCATATTTTTTATTTTCTCACTTATAGGGAATTCTGCCTTTGGTCAAAATCCATATGGCTTTGATTTGAATGATGGGCTAAGCAGTGTGGAGCTTACGTTCAAGAATGAGAGTAACCTCATGATAGTACCGATCAAAATTAATGGCGAGGGCCCCTATAATTTTATCTTAGACAGTGGATCCGAATCTGGAATGATCTTCGATAAGCTAATTATTGGAAAAAATAACTTGGTGAATGCCAGGGTAATTCCAGTTTACGCTAAAAATGGAACAAAGATTACAGACATCTATGTGGCCAATAATATCGATGTCGATCTAAGGGGCGTTTCTGGTGCGGATCAATCCATGTATGTGCTTCAAGAAAATTTTGTCAATATAGAGAACGTTCTGGGGGTCGAGGCTCATGGTATTCTAGGGTCTGAAATTTTTAACCGATTCGTTGTTGAGATCGATTACATTAAAATGAAGGTTAGACTAACAAAGCCTAGTGCATTTATACTCCCACGAGGGTATACGAAATTTGAGATTAGCATTGAGAATTCTAGGCCTTTTATGAATGTTAAGGTCAAACAAAAAGGGGAAGAAAGTATTGACATCAAGCTTTTAATCGATACCGGAGCAAGTGGGGCATTGTTGCTGGATGCAGACAATAGCGAGGAGATCAAAATACCACAAAAAACAGTGGATCATGTTATTGGAAGGAGTATTGGTGGGGTTCTGAATGGAAAGGTGGGCCGAGTAAAAAGAGTAAAGATCGGGAAATTTAAATTTAGAAAGGTGCTAAGCTCCTATCCTGAGGAGTGGAGAGTTTCAGAGAAGTCAGAGATTGACAGCAATGGCAATTTAAGGTATGGTACAATAGGGGCAGACTTGTTTTCTAGATTTGATGTGATTTTCAATTATAGCGAAAACACCCTATACCTCAAGAAAAATGAAGCATATAACATGCCTTTTCGCTATAATACAATCGGCATGAATGTTATGGCTTATGGCGATAAACTCAACGTCTACTTTATTAATGATTTAATAAAAGGATCACCAGCTGAAAAAGCGGGGCTGCAAGTGGACGATGAAGTAATTGCACTGAACGGTAGTCCGGCTTTCCTTTATGATCTAACAGAGGTGAATTCAATCCTAAAGAGGAATAAAGGGGAAAGATTAAGGTTAATAATTCGCAGAGACGGTAACCTAATTCAATTCGTATTAAAACATCAACGGCTTTTATAGCTTTAATTTACTTTTAGTCCAGTAAACGATTGAGGCATAAAATAAAGCAGATCTATCTTGTGGATAGACCTGCTTTTATTTGTTAACGAGCTATTTTTCGTTGATTGCTATCTCTTCACCTTGTTTATTAGTGACGCGATAATTAGATAAGACAAGTGAACTGTCTTTTTCAATTTTTATCCAAGTGTGATATTTTTTATACCATTCCCATCGTTTTGAAAAGATGCCTTTGGTAAAATAGGCATGAAGGAAAGGATGAACTGTTAACACAGCACCTTTTTCATTTTGAGTACCGAGGATATAATCAATACTCTTCTCAATGGTATCAGAAACTAGAATAGACGCACTTACTTTACCACTACCGCCACAGGCAGAACAGTTCTCACGCGTAGTGATATTCATTTCTGGTCTTACCCGTTGACGGGTAATTTGCATTAAGCCAAATTTTGTTATTGGAAGAACGGTGTTTTTAGCCCTATCCTCTTCCATAATATCGCGCATTACAGTGTATAGCTGTTTTTTATTTTCAGCTTTGCGCATATCAATGAAGTCAATCACTATAATCCCCCCCATGTCTCGAAGGCGTAATTGACGAGCTACTTCTCTAGCGGCCTCAATATTCACTGCCAAAGCAGTGCTTTCTTGATCTTCGCCAGCATTGGATTTATTACCACTGTTAACATCAATAACATGAAGGGCTTCAGTGTGCTCTATGATGAGATATCCACCCTTGGGCAGGCTGACTGTTTTACCAAAAAGTGATTTGAATTGCTTTTCAATTCCGAAGCTCTCAAAGATTTTAGCCTTACCAGTGTATTGCTTAACTATCTTCTCTTTGTCGGGAGCAATTTTATGGATGTAAGCTTTTATCTCATTGAAGATATCTTTGTCGTCAGTGACAACGCTATCGAATGATTCGTTAAGCATATCTCTGAGAAGAGAAGATGCTCGGCTCATTTCTCCTATTACTTTCTCTCTTGGTTTTGTTGTATGAAGTTTTTTAATGCCTTCAATCCAAGTTTCTTCGAGATTTCGGAGATCTTTATCAAGTTCAGCCACATCTTTACCCTTTGCAACTGTACGTACGATGACGCCAAATTTTTCGGGTTTGATGGATGATATCAATCTTAATAATCTTTTTCTCTCTTCTCCATCAGTGATCTTCTTTGAAATATTAATGGAATCCGAGAAGGGGACTAGCACCATGTAGCGCCCTGCAATAGACAACTCGCAAGAGAGTCGTGGCCCTTTTGTAGAAATAGGTTCTTTAACAACCTGAACAAGGATTTGTTGACCTCTTGTCAACACTTGGCTCATTTTGCCAAGCTTGTTAATATCAACTTCAGTCTTGAATTTTGCAAGATTTCCGTTAATATCATTGGCCTTTTGAGCCATTCCGGTGTATTTAATCAGTGAATTAATTTGAGGGCCAAGATCGAGGTAATGCAAAAAAGCATCTTTCTCATATCCTATATCTATAAAAGCCGCGTTCAAACCTTGGACCACTTTTTTAACAGTGCCCAAGTACAAATCACCTACCTTAAACTGATTGTCATCATGGTCATGATGAAATTCAACCAAGTTTTTATCTTTAAGAAGGGCTATACGACATCCATCTTGAGTCGAATTAATTACTAATTCGTTGCTCAATTTGAAAATGTTAAATGTTAAAAATAAAACTATTTAATCCGTATAGACAGAATAAGAAGAAGTGGTTACTTCTTCTTATGTCTGTTCTTTCTTAGTCTCTTTTTTCTTTTGTGAGTAGAGATCTTATGTCTTTTTCTTTTTTTACCGCAAGGCATATCTTTCGTGTTTAATGTTTTAAAACTTTATTTCATTCTGTTTAGATACTCGTCTACGGCTGTTTGAACCATAGGATCTGCATCCATACCTTTTACTTTTTGAAATTGGTCTTTAGCCTTAGAGACTTTTCCAGATTCAAAGTAACAAATCGCTAGCAGATAATTTCCATCCAAATTGGAGGGATGATAACCGACTAAGGATTCAAATCTTTCAATTGCTTTGTCGAATTGATTCGACTGCATCGAAAGACGACCCATGTTGAGCAAAGCTTGCTCGTTTTGATCATCCACTTCTAAAATTTCACGGAGCATCATTATGCCCTGCATCGGATTAGAAGTAGTAATAAATGTCATCGCAATATTGTTTTTAATATCAAGCCTATCAGGCTCAACCTCCAATACTTTGGCATACATGTCTCGTGCTTTACTACCCAAAAGTGCAGTCTTAGACTGATCTAAAGCATAAGTAAATGCACTAAAATAGGCATCTCCAGCCTTCTGCCAGAGTTTAACGTTTTTTTCTTCTGACGCATATATTTCTGCGTAATGTGCTGCACTATCATATAAATTGATGGTTTGAAAAATCACCATCAATGAATCTAAATCAGCCTCTGTAGCCCTAGATGAACTATTTGTTAATTGATCCTTCCAAAAGTCAATTTTAGGTTGAATTTCTTCCGGAACCTCGGAGCTGTGATTGATAATCTCTCCCCCAGGATTTGCTTCATTAATAAATGTAACCGCGTCATTTTCACTATTGTCGACAACAATTTTAGGAAGGCTATAAAGGCCAACTACAGAGAGTATTCCAACAACGAGCAAAATTATTTGGGTCTTTTTCATAAAGCCATCATGGCCTATTTTATTTGTTAGCGTTTTTCACCTTGTCACTTACCTTTACTTGCTCAATAAACACCTTTGAAGGTTTAAAACTTGGTACAAAGTGTTCATCGATAACAATAGCGGTGTTTTTCGATATATTTCTAGCAATCTTTTTTGCTCTTTTCTTATTTACAAAACTGCCAAATCCTCTAACGTAGATGTTTTCTCCATCGGCCATCGAATCTTTGACTACAGCGAAAAGTGTTTCTACTGTCGTTGTAACGTCAGACCTATCTATCCCTGTCTTTTCTGCTATTTCGTTAATAACATCTGCTTTCGTCACCGTTGTTAAATTTTAGATTGATAATCAATTATATAAGAAACTAAATCCCAGTTATTTTGGCCTGCAAAATTACGAGTTCATTTCTAATTAAAAAAACAAACCCTCAAAATTTACCTAATACATTAAAAGGGGCGAAATTGAGCACAAATATGGCATATGGGTGGGAGTAAAGTCTTTGCAAATGAATTAATTAACTGGTACGAGCAGAATAAAAGGGAGTTGCCATGGCGTGATACCGATGATCCATATAAGATTTGGCTCTCTGAGATTATACTTCAGCAGACACGGGTTGCGCAAGGATTACCTTACTATCTTGCTTTTGTAGAAACATATCCAACTATTTATGAGCTGGCTTGGGCGAGTGAAACAGAAGTACTTAGGCTATGGCAAGGTTTAGGTTACTATTCTAGGGCCCGAAACTTACACGCCTGTGCTAAAATGGTGGTAAGCGACTATGGAGGAAAGTTTCCTGATAATTTCGATGAATTGTTAAAGCTAAAGGGCATTGGTAGGTATACCGCTGCCGCAATAGCCTCATTTGCCTTTGGTCAAGCGAGTGCTGTGGTGGATGGTAATGTCTATCGTGTGCTGAGCAGGGTTTTTGGGATTGAAGAAGATATTTCTAGCACAAGAGGCCCTAAAGTCTTTGAGGTGAAGGCAAACGAACTGATTGACCAAGGAAGGCCTGGTACATATAACCAAGCAATTATGGAGTTTGGCGCAATTCAATGCAGCCCTAAGTCGCCTGCCTGTGGCCTTTGCCCGTTCTCATCTGTATGCTTTGCATTCAATAAAAATTGTATTGATTTGTTGCCGGTAAAAACTAAGAAGGTGAAGGTCAAAAAACGCTACTTTACCTACTTGGTTTTTAAACTCAAAGAGCAATATTTCTTTAAAGAACGAGGGAAAAAGGATGTGTGGCAGGGGTTATTTGATTTCCATCTCCTAGAAACAAATGACGCCTTTGACCCTGAGCAATTAGCGATGAGAATGGAAGAAGGTAATTTAGGAAATGTGGTGATTGGGAATACTTCAAAATTATATGAACATGTTTTGACCCATCAGCGTATTTTTGCCAACTTTGTGCAAATAACAATTCAAGAAAGTCAGTTAGAGAAGCTTTTGAGTTTTGACAGTCAATTGCAGAGTTACACAATTAAACAAATTCGTGACTTACCTAAGCCTGTACTGATAAGTAACTATTTGGAAAATCACATATTTTAGTTAATTTGTTTGTATTTCATAATAATAATTAAATCATGGCAGGAGTAAACAAAGTAATATTAGTTGGCAACCTAGGCAAAGACCCTGAGGTGCGTCATTTAGAAAACGGAAGAGCAGTGGCAAATTTTTCATTGGCTACAAGCGAGTCGTATAAGAATAAGCAAGGGGAAAGGGTTACAAATACTGAGTGGCACAATGTTGTTCTCTGGAGTCCGATTGCCGAAATTGCTGAGAAATTTTTAAAAAAAGGGAATCAGGTGTATATTGAAGGGAAGCTTTCTTCACGTTCCTGGGATGATCAAGATGGCATTAAGCGTTATACTACAGAAGTGGTTGGTAATAACTTGACATTATTAGGCACAAAACCCGATGGTGATTCAGGTGGCAATCCAAGTAATTCTTCATCTCCATCAACCAGTGATGTAACGAGCATACCGCAGGAAGATTCAGATGATTTACCATTTTAGTTAAAAAATTATAGAATATTGGAATCAGCATCAGACGATCCCTATTCTGGTATGGCTTTATTAGCCTTAACTCAGGATATATCCGCCCCTTACCTTGTGGTGAACGGGGTGGTTTTTATTTTTTTAGTAATCCTATCTGCGCTTATTTCTGGCTCAGAGGTTGCCTTTTTTTCTTTGACTTCTGATCAAGTAGATGATTGCAAAAGTCAAGACCTAACTTCTGACCGTTTTTTGATAAAATTGATGGAGAGGCCTAGGCACCTTTTAGCTACAATTTTGATCATGAATAATTTGGTCAATATCGCCATTGTTACCCTGACTACTTTTGTGACATGGGAAATTGTAGGTACTAAAACCACCGAAGGCGCAGTAGTCATAGGGTTGACCACCATAGTGACTTTTGTGATTCTATTTTTTGGAGAAGTATTGCCTAAGAATTTTGCAACACAAAACAATCTGGCCTTCGCAAGAACCACGTCAAGAATGTTAGCTTTTTGTGATCGGATCGTAAGGC
>JBLIES010000021.1:0-27416 GCA_047633135.1 Roseivirga sp. | reverse complement strand
AAGGGTTCACATATTACTAACCACCAACCCAGCACCAACCCGACCCAGACAGGGTCGAACAAGCAACAATCAAAAAACGAATCTCACAAACGCACTCACTCCCCAGCTCTTCTTTTTGAAGAACACCAATAACAACAAGAAATCAAACGAAAACAGTCGAACCCGAAGGGTTCACATATTACTAACCACCAACCTTATAAATGAACTTTTTCCTAAGTTCTTCTTTTGGAAAAATGCCAATACTTCTAAGAAACTAATCTAAGACCAATTCAGAATTGGTCTCACCCATTACCTCCACTACTCGTTTTCAGGAAGTTGAAAAGGCCTTAGATTCTATACTAAGTAAGGTGCTTTACAAATACTTACATCGGCCTGATTGACCCAACCCGGTTAGATAGATACTAATCCTCTCAATCCCCTTCTCTAATCAATTGTAAGGCATCCATTCTTACGCGGGCATTCTTGATCAGTGTGGTAAGTTTGGCTTGTACATCGAGGGCCAATCGTACCTCTTCAATCCTGATGTTTTGTTTCTTCTCGTGCAGCGAGGCCAACCTGCCAATTTCATGGTTCATAGTAATGCTCATCTGCTTCATTCCTTTGTCAATTGCCTTCCCTTTCAATCCTTCTACTAATTCTGTCGCTACCTTGATCATGTTCGGCAGAATGGCATCAACCAAGGTGTCATTTTCTAGCATATCGGCTACGCGTCCGGGCCTTAATTTTTCATCGAAAAGCTCAATCGGATAATCTTCGGTCACATCTTCACCCGAATGATCTACCACAACTCTTAATGGCGTATTGGGCAGAAAACGGTCTACATTGATGTTTTTGCCTCCTGCTGTTTCTAGCACAAAGAGTACTTCTAAAAGAATGGCCGATTCCCCCGTGCCTTTCAGTACTGCGTAGCTAGCTCCTCCTGTGCCTGAGCTGAGCACCATGTCTATGGCACCTGTGGCCATGGGGTGATCCCAACTTATAAAGCTGATGTCTTCCCTGCTCAAAGCACGTTTCCTGTCGAAAGTAATCGAAATCCCATGATCGGGAATCGAAGGGAACTTATCGGCATTGGTTCGGCTAGGATGTAATAAATAAGTGCTTTGCGCGAGGTCTTCCATGTCGATGCCAAACTGCTCAAACACCTGCGTCATGTACTTCTCTAAACTCACATCGAGATCAGCCGCCTTGATATGCTGCACTAATTTCTCCGCTACTTTCGGTCGGAAAGAATTCATTTCGAGCAATCGATCTCGGCCATTGGCGAGCATTACTTTGAGGTCTTTTTGGTAAGCAGCAGTATCGGCAATCAGTGATGCCAATTGGTTACCGGCCTTAGGAGAGGCAACAGACAATGTCGTTTCCTTCAATCGCGCGCTGAACAATTGTGCCAGCTGATTTCCGCCTTCAAGGTTTTCTTCAAAAGCATTTAAGCCTTCGTGGAACCACCTGACCAATACTTCTTGCGGACATCCTTCTAGGTAAGGCACATGAATTTGAATATCTTCAGTTTGGCCGATCCTGTCCAATCTGCCAATTCTTTGCTCCAATAATTCAGGATGTACTGGTAAATCAAATAGTACCAAATGATGTGCAAATTGAAAGTTCCTTCCCTCGCTCCCTATTTCGGAACATAGGAGGATGTGGGCGCCATCATGCTCGGCAAACCAAGCCGCATTACGGTCGCGTTGTACAATGGTAAGGTCTTCGTGGAACACTCCGACTTTCACACTGCTGAGGTCTTGCAATGCCTTTTCTAAGGCCAACACTTTTTCTTTAGTCCTGCAGATCAAGACTACTTTTGCAGGCTTGAGCTGCTTTATCAGTGTTACCAACCAGCTCAACCTTGGATCCTCTTTGAACCAAAATTTTTGCTTTACTGTAGACGTAGTTTCCTCCAAATCTGCGGCATATTCCTTGGCCATTCGCCCTATCCAAACGTCATGATCTTCGGTAGCTTTGAGCGGAATGAGGTGCACCTTCCGTTTTGGAAATCCACTCATCGCGGAACGGGTATTCCTAAACACTACTCGGCCTGGCCCATGTTGATCGAGTAAATCTTCAATCAGATTATTTTTTGCTGCTTCTCCCCCTTTGGCGAAGGCCGCCATTCTTTTTTCCCCAAACATCGATGTCAATAACAGGGTATCAGCCGCTTGCAAAGGCTTGCCTAAAGAAAGCTTTTCAACAATATTGGCAATGCCAGAATAGTCCTGAGATTCATTCTTGAAGGTTTCATAATCGGCATACCGGTCTGGATCTAATAAGCGCAGTCTAGCGAAATGACTTTCCACACCCAATTGCTCAGGAGTCGCGGTCAAGAGCAGTAAGCCACGTGCCACCTGGCTCAATTCCTCCACAATGGCATACTCAGGACTGACCTTATTTACAGACCACTCCAAATGGTGGGCTTCGTCCACCACTAGCATATCCCAACTGGCAGTAATGGCCTGACGGGCCCTTTTTGGCGAACTGGCCAAAAAAGAAGTACTGCAAATAATCAATTGATCATCTAAGAACGGGTTTCCCTCTGGCGCACTTTCATCGAGTGCAGCACAACGTTCCTCATCATAAATATGGAACCAGAGGTTAAATCGCCTCAAGATCTCTACAAACCATTGGTGCACTAAGGAGTCAGGCACAAGAATCAATACCCTAGAAATTCGGCCATTCAACAAGAGGCGATGCAGGATCAAACAAGCTTCGATGGTTTTACCAAGGCCTACTTGGTCGGACAACAGTACGCGCGGGGCATAGCGAGAACTCACCTCATGCGCGATGTACAATTGATGCGGAATCAGGTCAATTCGGCCGCCAACGAATCCATTGATAGGAGAAATTTTTCTATGATGATCGAAGTCCAAGGTCTTTCTTCGCAAAGCAAATTGCAATGGTGTTTCCACATCGCCCATGTAGAGGCGATCGTCCACGCCATGCATTACGGCTACATCACCCAATTCGGCTTCTGAAAGGCGACTATCTTTCCCAATGTACAGGTACAGACCTTCCTTCTCCTCCACCTTTACCACTAGCAAAGGCTTTTGGCTTTTGTCGACAATCGTATCTCCCGGTTTGAACACGACCCTGCGCAGGGGGGCATTGGTCATGGCATATTGCCGTGTCTCATTGGCAACCGAGAATTGGACGACCACACGGCCCTTACTGGTTTCTTTAACGATACCCACGCCAAGCTCAGGCTCACCCTCACTGGTCCATCTTTGGTCTGGAAAGAAGATTCCCATTGGTTAATTCTTATTAGGTTAATGTTGAAAAGGCCAATCAATTCGAGTGGCACTCTAGATAAAAAAAGCATTTGATCAGTCGATTCTTATCGCCCTCAAAGTTGATGAACAAATTCAATAAGGCTTACTAATATTTTCAAAAAATAAGAAAACAGTTTAAGAAGTAATGCTCAGGAGATGGCTACCCTAGTAGGATGTTTAGGGTAGTAGAAATAGAAGTCGACCTGGTCTATTTTGAGGGATCTAATCATAAACAGAAGATTCCCTCACTTACATAGTAGACCATTAATAAATTTTATTCACCTTAATTCAGTTAAAATTAATAAAACATTGGAAAGTAAGGATTTCGAAAATAGCTAGAGCAAAGTGTAGCCAATGGTGTTTCAACAATCAAAAAGGCCCACTACTTACAATTCAGTTCACTTCAGGGGCCTATTGAAAGAATTAGAGAGAAAGACATCACTATCGTATTCCCTGACAATGTCTCACCAGAAGAATATCAATTAGAGGCGTTGACGACAAAGCGCAGATGTTCCGACATCAAAGCCTTAGGTGCAACAGAACATTCTGAATTCAGAGAATGCCTTCAAATAGCTAACAAAAGCGTCTTCATTGAGCTTAGGGGCAGTACACTAAAGTTTCCAGATAAATTCTTCGGATTTCTATTATTGGATGGCTCTTTGACTATTGATTTAGAAGGCAGTGCAATAGACTGCGGGCTTAAAGTGGCACAAGCACAAAATTGGTGCGACTTGAGTGAAGCAGGTGCTGAACTTCAACTAGACAATGCTAGCTTCTTCAAGGTTGGAAACAATATTTGCCCTAGCTTTTCTCAGACAAACAGTACTTCCACGACTAATTTTTGTTTTTGGAAAATACGCCATTCGGCAATAATTTTACGGGCTTCCAATTAAAGGATGATAGTGATGAAATCCCCTCAATTACCCCACCAAATGCCTATGTTTCTAATGGCTGTATCTGGAATAGTGAAGCACCAACCTTTACTGGACAGGGTGAGGTTACTCTCAAAAATGGATTTGTACAGCGAGGACTCCACTACTTTATTTTCAACAATAGTGATAAAAATAAAGCCTTAAATTTAAAGTTTAATAAGGTACACTTTTCGGGTCAGTTTCGAGACGGGCTTATTATGGGCAGCGATGAGAGCAATGTTTCAGGAGCTGATGGTTGTTATTAAACGAGAAATCGAAAGTTAATGAACCCTCTCTTGGGTACGATTTAGCATTGACAAGCCATTGGATGGACGTTAAATAAATAAGTCTCCAAAAGCTTTCCATTCAGGTTTAAATACAATGATTTAACACTAACGATTTAATTAGATCCACTTTGAGAGGGCCTATGAAATGTATTGATGGCCTCTAGTTATTGATACCATTTTGCCAGCAATGAGCGCAATACCAATTGCAGTAAGACTCGGCCATTATAGAAGAGTGAGTAAAGAAAAGGGGTAGCCATCTAATATCAATGCCTCAAAAGGGTGATTCACTAAGGTCACAAAACGCTGTACTTGACTGGCTATCGGTAATTCTTAACTCCGAGGCTGCTGAGGAAAGTATCCATAAAGTGCCTCTTTCACTGATCACAAAGCATTGGAGAAAAAGTAAAGCGCCAAAGTCGTTCTGCTTTGATCAGCATTGCGTTGCAACTTGAATAAGTGATCTTATCCTCAATTAAAAAATCCCATCCGATGTATTAGATACATCACATGGGATTTACATTTTAGAAATTTTTTTGAGATTGCTATAGGTTTTTCAGTGGCCTTATACTCTTATTTGCCCTTGGCCATAAATGTAGTATTTGTTAGTCACCAACTGCTCAAGCCCTAATGGCCCGCGGTGGTGCAGCTTATCAGTACTGATGGCTAACTCTGCACCCACTCCCATTTGACCCCCATCGGTAAACCTAGTAGAAGCGTTATGGTACACCGCACCGTTGTCTACCTCTTCCATAAACAAATCAGCTTTGGCAAAATCTGAGGTCATAATGGCGGCAGAGTGACCACCAGAGTATTTATTGATCTTTTCAATCGCCTCTATTTCATCATCTACAAGCACTACACATGCTTTGAGTGCCAAAAACTCCTCATACCAAGTCGCTTCATTTTCTATGAGTGCTTCGTTCTTCAACACTTCTTTGACCTGCTGGTCTACCAACAGCTCTACATCAAATTCATGCAAGGCCTTTTGCAAATGCATCAGTTTTTTATCCAAATCTGGTAGTCGCTTATCCAGTAGGATTTTATCCAAGGCATTACAAGCTGAGATTTTTTCCGTTTTGGCATTGAGAATCACCTTGATGGTCTGTTCCCAATCGGCAGAATGGTCTACATAGATAAAGTTATTACCTCTACCAGAAACCAATACTGGACAAGTAGAATGTGTCTTCACAAACTCAATCAGTCTTTCTCCTCCTCGCGGTACGATCAGGTCAATTTTCTCGGTAGGGTTTTTAAGAAACTCCTGCGTTTCGGTTCGGTTCATCTTCAACAATTGCACCCAGCCTTTGTCAAGCCCATTCTCTTCTAAGGCTTCGCGCCAAATATCAACCAGCACCTCATTAGATTTTATGGCTTCCTTACCTCCTTTTAAGAGAATTCTATTATTGGCTTTAAAGGCCAATACAGCGGCTTCAACAGTCACATCTGGTCTGGATTCATAAATGATCATGATGGTGCCAAAAGGAGCGTTCTTATTCACAATTTTAAGCCCGTTGTCACGGTTGACTTCGGAGATAACTTTCCCTACCGGATCTTCCTTTTCCATGACTTCCTGCACGGACTGAATCATGCCATCTATCTTTTTATCATCACAAACCAATCGGTCATACATGGCTTGGTCGTCTTTAGTAAAGGCTGCTAGGTCTTGCTGATTGGCGGCAAGGATTTCTGACCTTCTGAGGTTCAATAACCTAATGACTGTTTTTAAAACTTTATTCTTTATGTCTGTATTTAATAATCTCATTTCAGTTTTTTATGACGTGAACTTAGTTCCGACTTTCTTACCTTCCATGATGTCAAGGATCACTCGTTCTTGTTTTCCATTCGCAATAAAAGTAGTAATGTCTTTGGATGCTGCATTCTGAGCAATCTTCAATTTAGACATCATTCCTCCTCTGCCTTCAGCCTCTCCCTTCTCAGTATTTGCCACGTAATGATCTAAATTTTCACTGGCCCTTACTTCACGGATCACCTCGGTATCATCATGATCGGGGTGTCCGGTATATAAACCGTTCGTATCTGTGAGTATGATTAGGGTGTCTGCATTGATCAACTCTGCGATCAAACTAGCCAGCTCATCATTATCGGTGAACATGGTGTGAGAGAGTGAAGTGGCGTCATCCTCATTAGCGATAGGAATAATACCCTCCGATAATAAGCCTTCGTAACAGTTGATCATGTTTTCTCTCCATACCCCAGGATTAAAATCACGCTTAGTAGCCAGTACTTGAGCGCACTTCATTCCATAATCGTGAAAGGTTTCATAATACTGCCTCATCATTCTTGGTTGCCCAATTGCTGAAAAAACCTGTCTTCTAATCGCCTTGTCCTTGATTTTACATTTGCCTAGTACTTCCATACCAGAGATTATAGAACCCGAAGAGATCAACACCGTTAAAATATCGCGCTCATACAATTCTGCAATCTGTTTTACTATTTGATTGATAATTGGTCTTACCAATCTATTGTCCTTATTGGTCAACACATTAGTACCTACCTTGATTACTACTCTTTTCTTTTCTGATTTTTCCACAACTAATTTTTAAACTAATTCCTTTTCTGGCTTACCTAATTCTACTGCTCTATTGAATGCGGCATAAGCTGCATCGTGAATCAATTCTTGAACATTATTATCGTCTAAAGAATCAAGTGCGGCTTGTGTGGTTCCTCCTTTAGAAGCTACACGCTTCATCCAGCCATCAGGTGTCAACTTATTTTTATTGAAGAGTTCTATGGCCCCTTCGAAAGTCGTACTCACAAGCACTTTAGAATCATTGGTTGAAAAGCCCATACTTCTAGCAGCTTCCATCATAGATTCCATAAAATAGAACACATAAGCAGGACCACTCCCTGAGATGCCTGTCGATGCATCAATAAATCTTTCAGAATCAACACGCACTGATTTACCTGTGGTATTCAGTAGATCTTCTACCATCCACAACTCAATGCGAGAAATTTCTGGTGACGCCAAGTAAGAGGTCATTCCTTTGCCCACTTGCGCAGGAAGATTTGGCATTGCCCGAACTACTTTTTTAATGTTAAGGCCTTGTTGAATGGTCTCGATTGTTACTCCTGCCATGATTGAAACAACCAATTGTTGATCGTTCATCATATCTTTCATTTCAGCCATCAAAGCCTCGTTATGATAAGGTTTAACTGCAAGGAAAATAATGTCCGCAACAGAGAGACTTTCTTCTAAGAAATCGCTGACTGCATAATTCTCAGCGGTCTTTTTTAAGGTAGCTCTCAATTCTTCGGACTTATCGTAAATGATCAGGTTCTCTTTCTTGAGATGACCAGACTTGGCAATCGATGACGCGTAAGTGAGCCCCATGTTACCGGCTCCTATGACTAATACTTTCATCTTATGTTGTTAATTAAAAGGTTTGGAGATATGACTATAATATTCTAGCCGAGGTGAAAACCACGGAGAGTCGAAGCCATATCAAAAAAAAATTAAATGCTGGAGCTAATGTTGATCAAAGACTGATCGGTAGGATGAGACAGGATACTTTCTATTGAATATATGCGGTTCTCTAAGTAACTCATAATACAAAGATAACACCATGAGCCACTAAAGGTTCCTTTTATTTTAAATTGGCCTGAAAACGATTGTAATTTCAGGTGATTATTTGGTTTTGAGCAAAAATCTAAATAATTCTTTTCTTGGATGTGTGAGTTTAAAACGAGCCTTCAACAATGGCTTAGTTTCTCTTCAACAAGGCAGCAAACATAGTATCTGATTGATATTCTGCACCAAGATATACCTTTGATTCAACCAAAGTTAGACCAGAGACCTTTACTAGGTCGTTGATTATTTCGCTATTTTCTTGTTGATAAACAGAACAAGTAATATAAAGCAAAAAACCTCCTGGCTTCAACTTAGCTTGAACGCTACTGGTGATATCTCTTTGCATTTTCACATAGCGCCCTACTTCCTTTTTGTTGAAATTAAGCAGTCGCTCTGGATTTCTACTCCAAGTGCCAGACCCCGTACAAGGTACATCGGCAATAATCAAATCGAACTCTCCTATTGCCTCCATCCGTTTAGGGTTTGTGAGGTCTAGTTTTTGACTTTTGTAATCGATGATTTGAGCTTCCTTCATTCGCAGTTTCAGGTTCTCCAAAATAGATTGGCGGATATCGCTCAACGTAAGGTCAACACGGCCTAGTTTGTCTACTGCCAGAATGGCTTTGCCTCCACTGGCTGCACAGCAATCCCAAACTTTAAGCTTCTCTTCTGAAGTGGGCAACATCGTTCTTACGCTGTCCAGCATTTCCCCTACTCTTTGCGAAGCATAATCTTGCACTACAACTTCCCTATTGACGCTCAAAATCTCCTCGATTCGTGAGGTATTGGGTAAGGCAAGGCAGTCAGCAGCAATTACCTTGAAAGGAATTGCCGCTTCAGTCAATTTCTTCTTTACAATTTCGCTTCGCTTCGGCCTTACACGCAGAAACAAATCAGGTTGCAATAAATGAGAAAATAGGAAAGCTTCCTTATCAACCGCCTCTTCAATCATATCGATTTTAGGAAAAAGCAGATCAACGTCCAATCCAAAGTGTGCGATTTTCTCTTGTGCTGAATAATCAATAAGCGCAGTCCATTCAGGTTTTAACTCTTCGATCAAGGGATTTGGTCCTATCGTGCAAAGGAAATTTGCAAGAATCATCTTTTCTTCCATCGCCATATCAGTACTCATCAGCCTAGCTGTTCTAAAGTAAGAGTAGCATAAATGACCAATTTGTCGCCTATCTCTGCTCCCATACTTTTTATGTTCTTTAAAAAAAGCCTTTAGCACTGGAGCGAAAGCAATGGGACCCTCATATTTAGCAATAATGGAGATGGCGGAATTGATATGTGAATGATGTCTGCTCATAAATTCTTTGTTGCTTGGCTTTTGCCGGAAACAAAAATAGCAGGCTAAATCCATTGCCCGTTCTTTTTGCGATAAAGTTTAGTGAATTAGATTTTTGCTAACCGCAATGGAAGTAATATTCATTTATTTCAGAATACACAAGGTTGGTCTTTTCAATCTTTTAGAAACATCACCCTAACCCTCCACAAGGAGGGAATAAAAAAAGCACAAATTGACCACTCCAATCAAGGTAAATTATTTTAAAACTCTTCCTCTTAAAATATGAAGAGTTAGGAGAGTACTATCTCTCCACTAACCCTTGATGTTTGTAAATATCAAAACACTACTTATTCTTCTGTTCTACCTTCCAATCGTAGTTGATTTTGCGCTTGAGGTAATCCTTTAAGGGCTCTAAACCAATTTCTTTTCTTCGTTGATCAACATACTGTGGATTTTCAATAGGAAAAGGTGCTAAAGACCTTTCGGCCGTATAGCGAAACTGCATACCGTAAATTTGAGGCTTGTCCTCATCAACCAAAATACGATCTTGGATTTTGGCAAATTCCACACAACTACCCTCACCCGTTCTGCATGCATTTTCAATCTGTGATAAATAGCTCTTACGAACAGCAGTTTCAGCATGATGATTAATTACTAAAAGCGGGGCATCTGCTGCCAACTCACCTACCATCGAATAAGTTGGCCATCCGTATTCCTGAATCAAAACCTTCATTTCTGAAAAGTTATTGACAATTAATTCTTGCTGATAAGCGCCTAAGGGATAGTACCAATGTGGAATCTGCCCCTTTTTCATAAATGTGGCCTTGGCTTGATCAATGTAATAATCTAAGCACTGATCAATCATAATCATCCTTAATAATTGCTTGGCATAAACGGTGTTCTTAATCTTACCATTTTGGGCTTCATATTTTCGAAACTGATTCTCCTCAATCTGTTCCCATCTTGGATCATTTGAAAGTGAAAGAAAATCTGAATCTGTCAAAGGCAGTAAAGATGCATTCTCTTTTAAAGCCTGATTTAAGAAATAGAAAGCAGTATCTAATTGATATTGCAAGGCAAGCACAGTGGCAAGTCCGTAAGTGTTGTCGGCATTTTCGGGTGATTTCATGTATTGCATTCCGTAAGCCATAAGTGCGCTATCCAAATTGCCTTCTTCTTTGTATTGAGTGCCATTTTTCTGAGCCCAACCGAAAAGCGGTATAAATAGCATAAAGATGTGTAAACAAGTCCTTTTCATAATGTTTGTTCTGAGTTTTTGATTTCAAAATTTAGACAAGACCCTAGCAAGCTCGTCCATAACGAGATCAATGCTAGACACAATTTTCTTCTTAAAAAGTAATTTGCGATTGAATGCCGATTTCAAGGGCGATTCTCCAAATTTAGTACCGTGAAATACATTCTGCCTTGCTTAACGCCAAAACCAGCGCCACTTCAGGTTAAATCCCCACTTAAATTGGTCGTTCATCGCAATGACCGGGTATGTTATTGATGATTACCCTACATTTATTCCAATCCTATTGCTATTATGGACTTTTTTTTAAACCAAAAGTTTCGACTCACTCGACAATTGCTTTTCTGGGCAGGCGTTTGGTTGTTCTATATCTACTTTTTCAGTTATGGAACTACCAATTTCCGTTATGTAATGATACTTTCAGCGGCTCTCCTTCCCATTACGCTTTTGACTAGCCAGATCGTTTCGCGCCATTTGATCCCAAACTTGCTATTAAAGAATCAATTACTCAAATTCGGAGTATTTCTACTCGCTGCCCTGCTTTTTACAGCCATCTATATTCTGTTGGTGCTTATTTTAGGCGTTGGTTTTATTCCAAATCTGAGAGCCGAAGATATCCCGCCCATGGGCAGAAATTATACATTCATTCTAGCCCTTGTCTTTCTAATTGTATTGATGGTGAGCTTAGTATGGCTATGGAAGTTTTATATTGAAAAAGAATCCAAGACTCAGCGCAGTTTATTGGCATCTAAAGTTCAATTTAAAGAACAGGAAATGAGTTTTTTAAAAAGTCAGATTCATCCTCATTTTCTATTCAACGGCCTGAATACTATTTATGGGTTTGCCCTTAAAGAATCAAAAAGAACACCGGAAATTATCCTCACACTTACCAAGTTGTTGGATTATATCCTTTATCAGGTAGATAAGCCAAAGGTTTTGCTGCGTGATGAAATCGGCCATATCCAAGATTATATTACTATGGAAGAAATTCGTTTTCATGATAGTCTTGAAGTGATAATGGAGTTTGAAATTAAAGATAAAAGCATTGAAATTGCTCCATTGGTACTGCTCCCTTTTATTGAAAATGCGTTTAAACATGGAGCCCCAGTTGACGGAAAATTAAAGGTGGAGATTGCCCTATTTGCTGCACAAAAACGACTTCAATTCTCAATAAAAAATACGGGAGGCTCAATCGCTTTTGAGGATGGAGTTGGTCTATCAAATATCAAAAAAAGATTAACCTTGCTATATCCAGAAAGTCATAATTTGGTTATTGAAGCCAAAAACAACCATTTTACAGTTTCGCTTAATATTGAATTACAAACTCTAATCGATGGTAAATAAGATCAAATGTATCATTGTAGATGACGAGCCTACTGCACGAGAGATTCTTCAAATCCACATTGAAAAAATTGTGGGATTGCATTTGATGGCTACTTGCAAAAATGCCCTCGAGGCCTTCAGTATCTTACAGAATGAACAGATTGATTTGGTCTTTTTGGACATTCATATGCCAGAAGTATCAGGCATTTCATTGGCAAAATCTATCGGTAAAAACACGAAAGTCATTTTTACTACGGCATTTCGAGATTATGCAATAGATGGTTTTAACCTACAAGCCGTTGATTATTTACTTAAACCCATTTCACTTGAAAGGTTACTTCAATCCGTTCAAAAATACCGTAATGAAACACTAAACCAGCCCTTAACTGTACCTGAAAAAGATTTAGAAGCACATATGTTTGTGCGTGCTGATCGCAAAATGGTGAAAGTGAGACTGAAGGAAATTGTCTATATCGAAAGTCTAAGTGACTATCTGAAAATATTCACAATAGATGAAATCATCATAACGAGAGAGGCGATCTCGAACATTGAAGCCAAACTGCCATCCGATCAATTTTTCAGAATCCATCGATCATTTATTGTAGCAATGAATTACGTTTCGTCATACACTAAAGAATTTGTGGAATTAAAGGATAAGCAGCTCCCTATTAGCAGATCTTATAGAACGTTCGTGATCAATTTGCTTGAAAGAATGTAATCTTCGTTGCCTTGATTTAAAATGGAGATTATAGATATCCCCTATCTCTCTCAAATTCAAATCTTTATACCTTTCAATTCAAAATTATATTACATAAATTGTATTATGAAAAAGGTCAAAATTCTATCCCTCATTATGTTTGTGCTCTTCGCAGCTACAAACCTAAATGCACAAATCAAAACTGTAATCGGGAAAGTCTATGCGTTCAAAGACACTCCGGTGAATAACGTGAAGGTATATTCTAAAAAGACCAATAGGGCTGTGTACACTAATGAACTTGGTATTTATAAAATAGAAACCAAAGCGAAAGACAAACTCGTTTTTGAGGGGTCTGGCTTTGCCAAGGTGGTGAAAAAGGTAGAACAAGGCGAACAGCTCAATGTAAAACTCATTTTTAACGGAGGCGCTGAGAATGAAAAAATAGCGATTGGCCAAGGTCACCTTACTCAAGATGACTTAAGCTATTCTGTTTCTAATTTTCTAGAATACAACAATGATTTTTCAGTTTACCCTGATATTTGGCTCTTACTCAAAGGAAAATTCCCTGGAGTTCGTGTTATGAGAGGTACCAATGGTGAAAACAAGGTCGTCATAAGAAACACGCAACATTTTAGTAATACGGCTGGAGTGGCAGCTGACAATACGGCTCTGTACATGGTTGATGGCCAAATATGGACAGATATTTCAGTTTTACGACCTGAACACATTAAGTCTATTAATGTGGTGAAAGACGGAGCTGCTTTTGGCTTTAGGGGTAAAAACGGGGTACTGCTCATCACCACCCTAGAGGACATTGGTAAGGTGGACTTCAAAGGCCGCGGGAAATAAGGTATTTATCCATTCCTGAAAGATCAGAAGCTGTAGCTGGAGAGCATACCCTTAGAAGCGTTTGACTATTCTTAGTTGCGCTGTAAAGCAAAAAATGGCTTATGGTTTAAACCACAAGCCATTTTTTTTTGCACCGGTTCCCTTATAACTTAGCGCTAAAATACTTAATGCTTGTTCAGAGCACCAATACCAGCCTCCCACAACTTCTTGTTAAAATCAGGTAGTGTCCCTTTCATCCAAGCTTCAGCCTGTGCTTTTTTAGCTGCCCAGATTACATCAAGTTCAGCCTTTCTATCGCGATTAGATTGGGCCACTAAAGGAATGCTACTGTCGGAATGATTGATCATGAAAATGTATTCCGCGGTAAACATGTTAGGAAAGTTCTCAACATCGTCATAGGCTTTTGACATGCGCTGTACCATTGATTTATCCCAAGTATCAAGCGCTGTCACTATTGCTTCTCCTTCCGCTTTTAGTGCTTTGTCTGTCACTGTACTCAGCACAGAGGACAGTTGATTTTTGATGTTATAAAGCTTGTTGATCATATCATGCATCGCGGTAAGCTCAGCTTCGACCGCTGTCATAAATTGATCGAAAGCAGCATGATTTGCAGCGGTGAACTTCACCAATGGGTTGGCTACAATCTTGGCTTTAGTCTCAACTTCTTTTCCTTCAAAAACAACCTTTATGGTGTAATCACCTGGCGAAACCATATGACCTCTGAAATTAGCTTCTAAATAAGCCGTAGGAATGCCCGGCATTGTTTCATTAAGTTTGTCCCAAACGAAACGATTCAAGCCTTTTTGAGCAGAAATTCTGGCTGGCGCTGGAGGCCCACCAGGATAAGACTTAAAGCCTTTAGCCTCTTTATTAGTAAAACTCCTAATCAATTGGCCAGCACTGTTCCTGATTTCCATTTTCACCTCGGCACTATCCGTTACGGCAGGCAATTCATAGTAAATGACGACCCCACTCGCTGGATTAATTCCTTCAAAAGGATCGGTACCCTTAAATGAGTCTGAGTTCCCATTCAGTGGGCTGCGCCAGCTACCATAAATTGATGGCTCTGGCTCATAAAGTTTCAAGACTCCTTTCTTACTATAATTCCCTAAAGCTTTCAGATCGTCTAAAATCCAAAAAGAACGGCCAGAAGTAGCCACAATCAAGTCCCCTTGGTGCACCATTAAATCATTGATCGGAGTCACGGGAAGGTTGAGCTGAAGTGATTCCCAAGCCTTGCCGCCATTCCATGAAATGTAGAGACCTGTTTCCGTACCCGCGTAGAGTAAATCCTTTTTGTCTTTGTCTTCTCTCACCACTCTGGTAAATGCATCATTTGGAATTCCATTGGTGATCTTCTCCCAAGTTTTGCCATAGTTGGTAGTCTTATAAATGGAAGGCGTTTTATCATTGAACTTGTAGCGGGTGGTCGCAATGTAAGCCGTAGCAGGATCGTGTGGAGATACTTCGATCGCATTGACCAAACATTCTTCTAATCCTTTTGGGGTTACATTCTGCCATGAAACAGCATTGTCCTTAGTGATGTGTACTAAACCATCATCACTACCCGACCAAAGTACTCCTTTTTCGTGTGGCGACTCTACCAAATAGCTGAGTGTTCCATAATTCTCAGCTCCAACAGCTTCGTTGGTCAATGGACCACCGCCATTCCCTTGTTTCTCATCAATATTTCGGGTCAAATCGGGAGATACTTCGTCCCAAGTCATTCCATTATCCTTTGTTTTCAAAACCAATTGAGCGGCATGATAAAAAGTACCTGGCTCGTGCTTCGACCAAATCACTGGTGCATTCCAATTGTAAAGGTATTTCATATCGCGTGCTGCCTTTCCTAAATATTGAATAGGTGCGGCCATTATACTTGTCTTCTGATTGGACACCATATCGAGTAGTTCAATCGTCCCTAAATAACTCCCTCCCATGACGTATCGAGGATTATCAGGATCAAAGGCTAAAAACGCACTTTCGCCACCTGCTGATGGCCACCAATTGCGTTCGTTGATTCCTCCACCTTCAATGGCCCTGCTTGCAATTTTTACAGAACTATTGTCTTGTTGCCCTCCATAGATATTGTAGGGGAACATATTATCGGCATTAATTCTGTAGAATTGGGCTGTCGGCATATTGTCTAACCCCGACCATGTTTTACCTGCATTGAAAGTAATGCTGGCCCCTCCATCATCGGCAATCACCAAGTTTTTAGAGTTTTTTGGATTCAGCCAAACATTATGGTAATCCCCATGCATTCCAGAAAGAGTTTCCCAAGTGATTCCACCATCGATTGATCTCAAAGCTGGTGCACTCATCACATACACCGTATTTTCATCCTGTGGGTCTGCAAACACTTCGGTATAATACCAAGCACGCTGCGTCAGCTTGTTGTCATCGCTCACTCGGTTCCAATCGGTTCCTCCATTGTTAGAAACAAATAAGCCTCCTAAATCCTTATTACTATCGCCTTCTACCAGTACATAGACTTTTTCACTGTTGGCTCGGCTGACAGATATCGCCATTTTCCCTTTTGCTTCTGGCAATCCTTTTTCAATCTTAAACCAAGTTTCGCCACTGTCTACACTTTTGTAAACGCCACTGCCCTCTCCTCCGCTTACCACTTTCCATGGCTTTCTGATATGCTCCCACATGGTAGCGTACATAATATTAGGCGCATTCATATCCATATCAAGTTCACTACTTCCGGTGAGTTCATTCACAAAAAGTACTTGCTTCCAAGTCACTCCCCCATCAATAGATTTATAAATACCTCTTTCTTCAGTTGGCCCATGCAATGCGCCTTGAGCGGCCACAAAAACAATATCCGGATTGGTGGGGTGAATTCTTATCCTAGAAATATGCTGCGTTTCCTTCAAACCCATATTGACCCAGGTCTTGCCCGAATCGGTTGATTTATAAACACCATCGCCATAAGAAGTCATCACACCACGAGGAGCATGCTCACCCATTCCTACATAAACTACATTGGAATGTGACTCTGACACATCAATCGCACCAACTGAACCCGTCTTAAAAAATCCATCGGAGATATTGTCCCATTGCACTCCAGCATTGGTTGTTTTCCAAAGGCCACCACCTGTAGTGCCCATATAGTAAGTCAGCGGATCATCGACAACCCCAGTGGCTGTTACCGATCTACCTCCTCGATAAGGACCTATATTTCGGTATTTTAGTGGGGAGAAGTATTCGTTGGCAGTTTGTGCTGAAATGGCAACTGTTAGAAAAAACAGTACGGTTGCCAAAAGTGGTTTTCTCATTATGGTTGATTTAAGATTAAGAGAACAAGTTAGAAATAAAAAGCAGAAGGAAGAGGTGTATCAAGAAGCACTTAGCTTTACTTTAGAGCACAATACTATTGAAGTCTAAAAGTGGCAATCCAAATTAAAAAAACATGTACCCTAGCGACATGGCCAATTCGCCATAAGGTAATGTGGCCAGATCAACCCTTAGCATTTATACAACTGGAAGGTGATGAGAATGGCATTCACTTTGGTGTTTTAAATCAAGAGAAATTGGTTTCGGTCGCCTCGTTGTTTAGCGATCATCAAGAAGCTCAATTCAGGAAGCTGGCCATCCTTGGAGAAGCTCATGGAAACGGATACGCTAACCTTTTACTCGAACACGTTATTCAGTATTGCGAAGCACAAAGGGTAGAAAAACTCTGGTGTAATGCACGCACCTCAAAATCAAAAGACCATCGCAAATCTATATTGCAATGGCCTTTTAAATTTTGATAATCGCGAATGCGTTAAATTTTGATAACCACTATTGTGGTTTACCTTCTTCTAATTTGCTGATAAGGGAATACAACAGGGGATTCAGAACCGTCTTTACTCACAGCGGCCACACCAAAATAAAAATTATCGATAACGATGCCTTCTAAAGTGAATTCGTTCACGCCAGTTACAAATCGTGAATTGTCCCAAGTTGGCGAAGTAGTCAATCTCCAATAAAGTTTATACCCTGCAATATTTTCGTCCGTTGACTCTTGCCATTGTAAGGTTGTTGAAGGCTGAACAGCCCCTCCAATTCTAACCTGCTCAGGTGTCTTTGGTCCCCAAGCCAAACCTGCCAAAGAAATTGCATTAACGGCCGTCAGCTTGGCTGCATAATCGAAATTAACCCCTTCAATTACATCACCATACTTAATTCCATTCTCTTCTCTAATATCCTGATGCTGACGGTTGTAGTTTTCATGGGCTTCCATGATTCTAATACCTGCATAGCCCAAATCATTAAATGGTCTATGGTGACCTCCACGTCCAAATCTATCCAAGCGATAAATCATCATCGGGTTCATTTCTGGCATATAGCTTCTTACCTGCTTATGAATAAAGCGAGCCAACTGACGGGAGTTCCCGTCCACCTCTCCACCTGTAAATCTTCTTGACCCTCTTTCTCTATCGCTTTCATTGGCAGGTGTAGGCTCAGAGAAAATTCTAAAAGCGCGGTTATCGATTACACCGTCTACTCCTTCGATGTTGCCAATCATGTCATTGTTAAGAATCCCTACGATTTCCCAGTTGTTTTCTTGGGCATATTTTGCTAGGCCAGCCCCTCCGAAAAGCCCTTGCTCTTCTCCACTTAGGCCAACAAAGGCGATACTGTGCTTGAATTTATATTTAGAAAGCACCCTTGCCGCTTCAATTGTCCCTGCCATTCCAGAAGCATTATCATTCGCCCCTGGCGCATCAATCTCATAATTCATTGTGTTAGAAGCCCTAGAATCGATATCGCCAGACATCATCGCATAGCTATTAGGATAATCTGTCCCACGCAGGACAGCCACTACATTGACCACATAAGTACTAAATGGCACTCGTGAGCCTTGCGTTTTCTCAACAAAATCCTTCTGATAGAACACCTCTAAACAACCTCCACAATCTTCAGATATTTTATCGAATTCAGACTTAATCCATCTTCTAGCGGCTCCGATACCACGTGTGGTTGAAAGTGTATCAGAAAAAGTGTTCCTTGTGCCAAAACTTATAAGTTTACGAATATCAGTTTCAATTCTTTGAGCGGAAGTTGCTGCAACTATATCGTAGATCCTACTGTCCGTCTGAGGTGGCGCTGCCTGTTGTCCTAAAACACAGATGCCAAAAAAAAGACCGCAAATCAAGGTTGTAATTCTTGTGTTAAGCTTCATCATATTATTCTTCGTTTGTTCTAAGATATACAGGTTAGCCCATACCATGAAATCAATAATTTATGAGTGGGAGCAGGATGTCGATCTTGGATTCAACTTCTTTGACAAATAACATTTATTGTAAAATTTTTCTAAAAAGTGAGTAGGGGAAAATACACGCTTAAATGTTATTTAAGTGAGTCCAAAAATATTTCACACAAAAGCGCAACATTTTTGGAACAAAAGTTGTCTAAAGAGTAGGCATAATTCAAAAATCAGGATTACATGAAGACTAAAACACTATTATTTACAGCTGCCATTGTTGCCACGGGAATTGGTATTGCGAGCTTAGTGAGTAAAAAAATCACTTGGCCAAAGCGGAAAGTAAGCACCAAGTAAGGCTTTACCAGTTCACAAAAACTGTTAAAACGTACGCGCCCCGAATTATCGGGGCTTTTTTATGCTCAAACTTTATTATTTTAGCCTTCAAATAACAAATATGAGGCAATACATTTTCTCTGCCCTTCTCTTTATCGTTTTCTCTCAAACTGGTTTTAGTCAAGAAAGGGAGAGTTTTCTTTTTCAAGATCCTAGGAGAAACATAGACTCTGCGGTTACGCTAATGAATGCAGAAAAATACCTAGAGGCAGACAAATTCTTCATGACTGCCCTAGACCAGATCACTGTGCTCTCCGCAGATTTCTGTTACTATTTTGGGAAGAACTCTTTTTTCTTGAATAATTATGCGCAGAGTATCGATTGGCTTAGTAAATACCTTGAGCTTAAGGGTTCACGCGGGCAATACTCCGATGAGGTTATTGGTTTATTAGATAAAGCAGAGAGTGCTTTCCGCAAAAACCGATCTACTGGCGAAACGATTGAAACCAACAGTAAATTTTTCTACCTCAATACAGTCAATTGCGAGACCAATCAGAGCATTATTTGCCCCGTCTGTAAAGGAGATGATGTGATTATATCATTTGACCAATTGGGAGAAAGACTATTCAAAGAATGCCCTTATTCTAATAATGGGGTTTTAACTTGTGAACAATACAATCAACTAATTCAAGGCAGGCTGAAGGCAAAGAAAAAATAGCTTATCTTTTTTAGGTACCTATTTCAAAGCTTTTCTAACACCGTCTGAATTAAATTATCCACCGCTTTTTCAGGAAATGAACTGAAGGTTTGCTTGGCCCTATTAGCAATCAGGGCGTTTAAGCTAATCATTTCATGCCCCAACATTTTAGCCATGGCATAGTAACCAGCCGTTTCCATTTCGAAGTTGGTAAACCTACCGAATGATGAATCAAGCTTTTGAAGCTTATCTAAATAATTAGTCATCGCTGGCTTGAGTCTTACCTCCCTGCCTTGAGGAGCATAAAAACCTGGGCAGGTGATCGTGAGTCCTTCAAAATGACTAGCGGCCTGAAAGTGACTTAGCAGTTTACTTGATGCCTCGGCAAAATAAGGTTTAAAAGGGAGGCCAATACTTCTTTGTACCTTGCTTACTAGAATTTCAGCCTCGTTGGAGTGATTCCAATTGTAAAAAGCCATTAAAGTGTCTAAGCCTAGGGCTGCCTTTGACACTAAAATAGCATCTAAAGGTATGTCGGGCTGTAAACAGCCGGAAGTACCAATACGAATTATGTTAAGGCTTTTTAACTTTTTATTGACCTGTCTTGTCTTCAAGTCTACATTGACCAAAGCATCTAACTCCGTCATTAAGAGTTCTACATTATCGGTACCCATGCCAGAGCTGATGACCGAAATCCTTTTGCCATTTAGTACTCCCGTGTGAGTAACGAGTTCACGGCTGCTGACTTGAAAATCGATTCTATCGAAGTACATACTGACTTTTGGTACTCGATTGGGATCACCAACAACAATGACCGTATCGGCAACCATTGCGGGTTGCAAACGAAGGTGAAAAACACTTCCATCTTCATTTAAAATAAGCTCAGACTCTGCAATTCTTTCGTTTCTCAATCTAATAGATTTTGGCAGGCTCACGTTTCATTCCCCTCAAGGGATCGTATTGAGTAGTGTTTTTTGGATAGTAGCCAGAACCAGTATACCTTCTTCTTTCTGGGTGTTGGCGGCATTCATCTGAGCAACAACCATCCATTAACCATCCTGCTTCTTCGGACATTGGAATATGTGCATTACAAGTTGGTTTAGCGCAGTTAACCATCCGGTCTGTTAAAACGCCAGAAATATGGCATGCTGAAATAACACTAGGGTTAATGGAATTGACATCAACCGTTATGCGGTTATCAAAGACATAGCATTTCCCTTCAAAGTCTTCTCCGTAGGCTTCAATTCCATACTTTATAATGCCCCCATGCAGTTGGTATACATTATCGAAACCCTGATCTATCAAGTAGGCACTTGCCTTTTCGCATTTAATTCCACCAGTACAATAAGTTATGATTTTCTTATCCTTTAAGTTTCCTAGGGCTTTAACTTGCTCGGGGAAATCGCGGAAATTATCAATATCCAAGGTTAACGCATTCTTGAAACGACCTACTTTATGTTCATAATCACTTCGGACGTCTAGAATCACCGTGTCCTTAGGTTGTGACTTTAGAATATTCTTAAATTCCTCAGGCTCTACATAAGTGCCTGTTCTCTCTCTTGGATTAATATGTCTAAGACTCGAATGAACAATTTCTTGCTTGACTCTAACATGTAGTTTAGCAAAAGCCATGACATCATGTACCTCCACTTTGAACTCTGTGTCCGAAAAGCGCTTGTCAGATCTAACATAAGCCATGTAGGCCTCACAGTCTACCTTAAGGCCAGACACTGTTCCATTGAGCCCTTCGGGCGAAATAATAATTCGACCACGTAAATTATTGTCAACACAAAAGAGATGATGCTCTTCTCTGTATGCTTCGAAATCCTGGATTTCGGCATAACAATAATAAAGTAAAATTGAATATTGCTTTTCCATATAATCTTCCCCATTTCAAGTGAGATGACATTAATAGATTCTAGAGGTTAGCCCTTAGTCTTTAGACAGCCGATTTCGAAATTAAATTTCTTTAGCGGGATTGCCAAAAACAGTTGCGCCAGATTTAACCTCTGCAATGACCACAGAGCCAGCCCCTACCCGTGCATTTTTACCCACCTTGACACCAGAAACTATAGTAACTCCTGATCCGATAAATGCATTTTCACCTATTTCAGCTTCACTACCAATTACACTACCAGCACCAACTTGTACTAAGTCACCCAATTGAGCGCTATAGTCAATCGTTGAATTTGTATTCAAAAGACAGTGACTTCCCACCTTTGCATTTGAGCCTATCACCACTCCGCTATTAATAAAGTTACCATGACCAATATGAGCCGAAGGAGCGATTTGTGCATTGCTGTGAATAGCATTCACTGGCATTTTCTTTCTCCGATCCACCATCAACTTCACAGTTCCTTTCCGTAAATCACGATCATCGAAAGCGATAAAGCCCTCACATTTTTTTCCAATAAGCTTCAAAAAATTAGCATCATCTGTCTTGCCAAGTACAGCGACACCACTTATTTCTTGGCCATGCTTAGTGGCATCATCATCTAAAAAACCATAGACGACAACATTGTTACTTTCAAAGATTTCGAGGGTGGCTTTCCCTAATTCGTTAGCACCAAATATAATTACTGGGTTATCCATAGCGTTTGTTTTCGGGCGGCAAAGTTACGATTTTTTAGCTGAATTACTAAGCTCAGTTTCGTACCAATGAAATACCAATATTACATTCAATACATCTTTTCGGCTCGCAATATTCATTGTGTAGTTGAATCAAAGCTTGGCTATCAAATGCCGAAGAAACATTCCACCCTAATGATTTCCACAAATCAGTGATGTGATTACTCTCTGCCTTAATGCCAGACAATAAATTGAGTGCTCTGTCAGTATAAATCGAATCATCTTTATGCTTGGCCAGGGCCACTAAAAATGGAATAGCCGTATTCACGATTAAATTCTCCTTAGACGCAGTGCTAATACCATACAATCGATTCATTGATTTTTTATCGATGGCATAATGTGTACACCAGTACTCTGACTGAAGTACATCTAATTTTTCAATCAGTTCGTTTCTGTTCTGAATTTCTGAAAAGAAGGAAAAGATATGCGGATAAGTAACCAAAAGGGCTGCCAATTGAGCGATTCTTACTGTTGGGTAATTGGTAGGTCTTACTTTCGAAAAGTGCCACTCGTTATACGTTAATGTTTGCTTAAGCGAGTATTTCGCCTGAAGGAATTTATACTCTTTTTGTAGTTGGTACGCGTAATCATCGATAACATCTACATTCAAAAATCCAGCCTGTCCATAAAGAAGTGCCTCAACCTGAAAGAGTTGATTGGCGTGTTTATCGATTATTTTTAATGGTAAGCTTTGAGCCAAGCGGAACATATTTTCCGCGTTTGTTTTAAACCCAAAACCCTTGGCAAGCCATTGATAAGCTGTCTCTTCCCAGTTCTGCTGGTTGCCTTTTAGTAAGGCTTTGAATAAGTTAGACTTCACCTCTACCCTTTCGACCAATACTTTTTCTAACATAGAAAGCCTTGTGATCGATTTTGTCTGAAGCAAGCTGTCGGCACATGGTATCTTAGATTGATTAGTCATTAACTTCTCATAACGGTCTAACAACCCTGGCTTCACTAAGCCTTTGAGCGTTAAAGTTGGTATAGGCTTGCCATCGGAAGATAAAATTTGTTTGTCGTTGTCCCAAACTACATGAAGGATTACATTCTCATAATTGGCGTCATCATGATGTTTGTGTGCATACCATTCGGAAGCCATTACGTGAACCTCGACAGATCCAAACCATTCCATTCCACCTATTTCAACATGAGCCTCTTTAAAATCAGGCCCTGCTAAATGATTATGAGATCCAGTCTTCAATACTTGCAGTGACTCACCGGAAACCAATGATAACTTATCGATATTATAGTATTGATATCGCCAAACAAAATGTAAAAAGGACTCTGGAAACATTAAAAAGCTTTTAGCTTCTTAAATTACAAATATTCGGTTAAATATTGACTCATTTCGGTTTGTAAGTCATTTGCTTTCTGCCTGGCGACTTCGGCAAAGTCGGCCCCTTGGCTGGCGTAAATTATTCCCCTGCTAGAATTGACAAGCAATCCGCAATGCGAATTCATTCCAAATTTCGAGACTTCATGAAGACTTCCTCCTTGAGCACCGACCCCCGGAACCAACAAAAAATGTTCTGGCACGATCTGTCGAATACGTGCAAAAGACTCGGCTCTAGTCGCGCCAACAACGTACATCAGCTGATCTGCAGACCCCCATTCTTGGCTTTTCCGCAACACCTCTTCAAAAAGTTCACCTCCCTTAGTCAACTCTAAATTCTGAAAATCTTTTCCGCCAAAATTCGATGTTAATGCCAAAAGGATCACCCACTTATTAGGAAAATCTAAAAACGGCTTTACTGAGTCCTCCCCCATGTATGGTGCCACCGTGATTGCATCACAATTCATGTTTTTAAAAAATGCTTGTGCATACATTTTAGAGGTATTGCCAATATCACCCCTCTTTGCATCAGCGAGGATGAATATATCCTTGGGAATGTAAGCGATGGTCTTTTCAAGGCTCTGCCAGCCTTTTACGCCATAAGCTTCGTAAAATGCTGTATTCGGCTTATAAGCCACGGTAAAATCTGCAGTGGCATCTATAATCTGCTTATTAAATTCAAAAATTGGATCTTCAAATTCTAATAAATGTGCTGGAATTTTGTTGATATCAGTATCAAGTCCCACACATAGATAAGATTCCTTTTTTCGGATTTGACCGAAAAGCTCTTCTCTGGTCATTTAGTTTCGGTAATCCTCGGTATGTTCCACAGGGTTTTTCTTACTATCGAATTCAAAGAACTCTGGTGAGTAGTTTTGATTCGGCTTGAAATTAGACACTTCAAAAGATGTTTTAATACCGTCATAGTCTATCAAGTCCCAAGCCTTTAAGTAACTGGTATCCTTGTTTATGTACATTATGATATTGGTAAAGTCGCTGTCCTCATCAGTAGAGGTTAATTCTATTACGTTGACTATTGCACCATCGATGTTTTCAGTACGTTTAAAAACGTATTTAAAACCCTCTTTGTAGATATCATAGATGTTTGTTGGATTGATGAAGGTCTCTTCTGGCTCGAAATTAGTGATTGTTAATTCCTGTGACTCCACTAAATAAGTCCAAAGTACGGGGCCATTGCAATAAATGTGTTGATCTCTGAATTTAATCATAAACTTTTCTTTGGCGACTGCCGCTGTTCCAGAAAACCGATCAAGCACTTCTGATTCACTTATTACCTTTTGAACAAATGCAATTTCAAAACCAGCCATGGCCTTATAAGTGGCACTCATTTTATCTAAAATGACTTTTGGATTCTGTCCGTGCACATTTGCAGATGATATTCCGATCATCAACATCATTATCACAATCCCTAAAACTCTTCTCATCGTATTTTCCTCTAACGGATTTATTTATTATTCAGACTGTTCAATAACTGTTCCAAACTATATTCGTCTGGTATTAAAACTTCTCTTGCCTTACTTCCTTCAAAATTACCTACTATTCCGGCTGCTTCCAACTGATCAATAATTCTACCTGCTCGGTTATAACCAAGCTTCAGCTTTCGTTGAATTAGTGACGTACTGCCTTGTTGATGTGAAACGATCAATCTAGCAGCTTCATTAAACAAAGCGTCTCTATCGGAAAGGTCAACATCGCTTTTGCTACTATCTCCTTCGTCTCCAGAGAACTCTGGTAGCATGTAAGCGGTGTCATAGCCTTGCTGTCCTCCAATAAAGTCACAAATCTCGTCTACTTCTGGCGTATCTACAAACGCACACTGGATTCTTGTAATTTCAGAGCCGTTTGACAAAAGCATGTCACCTTGACCTATTAATTGATCTGCTCCACCTGTATCGAGAATTGTTCGAGAGTCAATTTTCGAAGTTACCCTGAAAGATAACCTTGCTGGAAAGTTCGCTTTGATAATACCTGTAATCACATTGACCGATGGTCTTTGGGTAGCCACTACTAAATGGATACCGATGGCTCTTGCTAACTGCGCTAAACGGGCAATAGGTGTTTCCACTTCCCTGCCCGCTGTCATCATCAAATCGGCTAACTCATCGATTATCAATACGATATAAGGTAAATATCTATGTCCCTTTTCTGGATTTAGCTTTCTACCGATGAATTTTTCATTGTACTCCTTTAGGTTACGGCAGGCGGCATCTTTTAAAAGATCGTAGCGCTGATCCATTTCAATACAAAGCGAATTAAGTGTGTAAATCACCTTCTTGGTATCAGTGATAATCGCCTCTTCTCCGTCTGGCAGTTTAGCCAAAAAGTGTCTTTCAATTTTATTATAAATTGTCAATTCAACCTTTTTAGGATCCACCAACACAAATTTTAACTGAGAAGGGTGTTTCTTATATAGCAAACTGGTGAGCAAGGCATTCAATCCCACTGACTTACCTTGACCTGTAGCTCCTGCCATAAGCAAGTGAGGCATTTTGGCTAAATCTGTTACAAAGACCTCGTTTGAAATTGTTTTACCAAGAGCGATAGGCAAAGCCATTGTACTGTTCATGAATTTATCGGTAGCAATTACCGACCTCATAGAAACCATCTCTTTATTCTTGTTCGGAACTTCTATACCAATGGTCCCTTTTCCCGGTATCGGAGCTATAATCCTTATGCCTAACGCTGCTAAACTCAGTGCGATGTCATCTTCAAGATTTTTGATTTTAGAGATCTTTACTCCAGCCTCTGGTATGATCTCATAAAGAGTTACAGTTGGCCCAATGGTTGCTTTGATACTCGAAATACCAATTTTAAAATTGGTGAGTGTCTCTACAATTTTATTCTTATTGGCCTCCAGTTCATCTTTGGTTACTTGCACTTTAGATGGTGCGTATTCCTTTAATAAGTCGATTGGGGGATATTGATACTTTGCCAAATCAAGTGTCGGATCATAGTTACCTACTTTCTCCACTAGTTTTTCGGCTGCTTCTTTTATCTCAACCTCAAAATCGGGTTGATCTTTCTTCTCTTTTACATAATTGACTCTAGGCTGAGCTACAGCTGGAGCGTCTTCCTCTATTGCTAAAGGTATTTCAACAATTTCTTGTTCCACCTTTTCTATGAATAAAGGTATCTCAACACTTTCTTCTTCAACTTCTTCGTCTTCAGGCTCAATATCAACCTCTTCTTCTTCAGGTTCTGGCTTAACTTTCTCTTTTACCTTTCCTTTGACCTCTAATACCCAACTGTCTAGATCTTCTCCCGTCAAATCTTCTTGCTCTTCTTTAAGCCCAGCAGAAACGGTTTCCTTGGTTTCGGTGATTATTGGTACTGCGTCTTGGCCAGTAGAGTCATCGTCTGCCAAGACTACTTTGGTAGAGAAAATAGTGCGTATATCAAAAAAGAAGATGACAAATACCAAGAAGGTAAATACTAAAAAGAGAAGTGTTCCAAAACCAAGAAGGTTATCGAGGATAATCGCCAACTCATAACCTAGCCCGCCACTAAAAAAGCTCCATTCAGTTACGCCAGTTGCTCCTTTGATAAGAGATCCCATTAAGAGGCTAATCCAAACCAAGAAGAAAACAACAAAGATTAAGGCACGAGATAAGTTGATGAGGGCTTTTCCAAAAACAACTTTATAACCTAGAATAAACAGGAAAGGAGGAATTAGAAAGGCCGCAATTCCGAACCATTTAAAAATTAAGTAATGAGAAGCATAAGCCCCCCAAAGTTTCATCCAATT
>JBLIES010000020.1:0-27915 GCA_047633135.1 Roseivirga sp. | reverse complement strand
TAATAATCAACCTCCATTCTACCGTCTCGGTCCATTCTTCTTAATACCATGGGCTCGATAACCCTTTTTAAACTGGCGTAATTAAAGTCCTTTACAACGCCAACAATGGTGAAGTCTTCTCCATCACCTCGGGTCAACATTTGACCTAAGGGTTCTGCAAAACCCAGTTTCTTTTGAGTGGTTTCATTAATCACCACACTGGCAGAATCTGAAGTCAGCTGGTTTGAAAAATACCTTCCCTCTACCAGTTCTAAACCCATTGTTTCCAAGTACTCATCTGTCGTGAACATGTTCATCAGATTGAAAGACCTTGGGTTATCTTCCACAGTAGAATAGCCCCAGTCGGAAACAGGACTTGATACATATTGATTAGAGAGCGAAATAGACTCAATATTTGGGTTTCTTTTCAGTTGATTTTGAAAAGCTGATAGCCTCTCTTCTAAAACCATAGCGTTTTTCACTACCATAATTTGAGAAGGATTAAACCCTAGTTTCTGATTCCCAATAAACTGGAGTTGAGAAAACACAACGACCGTTCCGATGATTAAGAAGATTGAAATCGCGAACTGAAATGCCACCAAGCCCTTTCTTAAAAATACACTCCCACCAGCACTTTTTACTTCTCCTTTCAAGGCTTTTATAGGTCTGAAACCTGAAAGATAAAAGGCTGGATAACTGCCTGCTAAAACCCCTACGGCCATCACAAGTGAGAATAGTTTCAGCAAAGTGCCTGTAGCGAGTAAATCTGTGTATAAGAAACTACGGTTAGCCAGTTCGTTAAAACCATTCAGAAAAAGACTGGCGATACCCAAAGCCAATACCATGGAAACCAAGCTGATGAGCATTGATTCCACTAAAAATTGAGCAATTAATTGATTTCTATTCGACCCTAAAACCTTTCTCATGCCTACCTCCTTCGCACGAGTAGCAGAACGGGCGGTGGACAGGTTCATGAAGTTGATACTCGCAATGAGCAAGATAAAAAAAGCGACAGCCGAAAAGAGGTATACGTTATTGATGTCTCCTTGCGACCCTAAAGCCATGTACGGGTAAAAAAGGTGCAAATCTTGCATTGGCTTTAAGGTATAAGTGCCTTGCGTCCCCCCGTTGGCCAAATACTCATCATAAGTGGCGAACCCCGTGTACTTTACCAATTCAGGCGCAGCATATTTTGTCATGAAGGCTGGGTATTTCGCTTCCACAGTTGCTGGACTTGCACCTGGTACTAGTTTGGCATAAGTAAAGAAGTTGTTGCCCGACCAGTTGCCTACACTTACCCAGTTTTCGTGAGGGTAAGACTGAATGAAATTATAATGAAAATGAGTGTTTCTAGGTGGATCAGCCACTACAGCAGTCACCTTAATAGAAGTGCCATTAATGGAAATCAACTCACCGTAAGCCTGTTGGTTTGGAAATAATTTATTGGCTAAAGTTGCTGTGAGAATAATCGAATTAGGTTCAGTCAATGCTTTATCTGGATTGCCTTCTAAAAAATCAACGGTGAATATTTTATGGAAAGTTGAATCGGCAGAGAAGCCTTGGCCTTCTTTGAAAATTTGATTGTTGACTTTGAAAGTTTGCTCCAAAGGCCCTTGAAGTCGAACGACCTCTTCGATTTCGGGAAAATCCATTTTTGATTGAATGCCCAATCTTGCGGGCGTATACATCCCCGATTGACCGTTGGCGACACGGTAAATACTGTCGATATCTTTATGGAACTTGTCATAACTCAATTCATTAGAAATGTAGAGCACAATCAGCAAACAAGCCGAAAGCCCCAGCGACAAACCAGAGATATTGATAATTGAAAAAAACTTTTGACGGATTAAACTCCTGACCGAGATTTTGAAATAGTTTTTGAACATAGCGATGTTGTTTAATGAGTTAATATCTTCTAGACCTTTGATATATTTTAATCGGAAAAACCTGAGAGTATCCCAGCAGAATTTACGCTTAGCTTGCTTTAAACCTTCCTTATCGACCCTTTTATAGAAAAGTTCATACGCATCACCCTCAATAATTTCGAGCATGCTTGGTTTGCAATACAATCGCAAAAACCAGAGCGCCCATTTAGGGGGCTGAGGTTCAAATGGCAACATAAAGATTCAAACCTAAGTCGATATTTGGAATTTGTTCATGGAGCTTGTTGCGCTGTTCGCGAATAAAATTCAGGGTAGTACTGCCTGCTACAGTGACTTTAAAATATCGCTTTCTGCGTCCTCCCCTTTCAGCAGTCGCTCCACCCACTTCAGATTCTAAAAAGCCTTTGCCTTCTAATCGGTCTAAAGCAGAATGTACCGCACTGATATTGATTTTTCTCTCCGTTTGATTTTCGATTTCCTCCATCACGCTAATGCCATAAGCATTGCCATTACGGATGGCCACGATGAGCAAAACGAGCTCTTCAAACTCTCCTAGATTAATTCTTTGCATCCCTATTTATTAGTTTCACATTAGTAAATGAAATAGATATGTTTCACTTTTGCAAATGAAACCATAAAAGGATGTAGTGAGTCGAGAGTTTATTGGAGTGAAATGATCGGATTGTTGGGTGATTAATCGATTGGTCGATAAAAATTCAGCGTTTGCCTTGACCGAAAATAATTTCGGTGATTAGAAAATGCAATTCACCTTACAACTTCGGTCTTCAGTCTTCGGTCTTCTAATAAAAAAATCAGTACCCCCTATCCAAATCCACTTGATGAAGCAGTGGTTCTTGATTCACCAGCTTTTGGATATTCACTTTCAAAAGACTCAAAGCTGATTCTGGTGAAGTAACACTCGCGACATGCGGAGTGATGGTGATTTTAGTATGTTTCCAAAAAGGATGTTCTGTAGGGAGTGGCTCTTGATGAAAAACATCGAGCATAGCTCCTGATAGATGACCTGAATCCAATAGTTCGATTAAATCTTCCTCAACCAAATGATTACCACGGGCCACATTAATAAGGTAACAACCTTTTTTTGTCTTACTCAGTAAATCTTTGTTGAGAATCCCAATCGTTTTTGGGGTAATCGGGAGCAAGTTGACGAGCACGTCTAGTTCGGAAAGAAACTCGTCCAAACCATTTTCAGCATAGGTTTCTACCCCAGAAATATGATTCTTGGTCCTAGAATAGCCAAAAGTATCGAAACCAGCAGCCTTTAGCTGCTTGGCCAAATAACCACCCAACTCACCCAAACCCATTACTCCTACTTTTAGGTTAGTATAAGTGATTCGTTCCCAATGTGATTTGGCTTGATTGGCTTGTAAAAGACTGAAATTTCTTTGGTGCATGACCACCGCCATCATAACATAGTTCGTCATGTCAACGGTAAGTCGTGGGTCTACGATTCTAGTCATTGCAATATTGTTGGGGATTTGAGGGTCAGTCATCAAATGATCTACCCCAGCACCTAGAGAACTGATCCATTTCAAATTAGGCAAACGCGCTGTTACGCCTTGTGCCAGAGGCTTCCATACAAAAAGTGCACTTACATTAGTCAAATCATCATTGGTTGGCCAAGTATGCACTTTGCTGATGTACTCCGCATGGATTAAACCATCCACCCAAGGTTGAGGATTCCAAATTGACGTGGAAATGAGTATTTCTATTTTTTGCTGATCCATCTTGAGTCTTTAATATAAAATCGCCAAAGTTTTAAGGCATCCTCCTCGGCATAATCGACACCTATTCTTTTGGACAAAATTATATCTTCTTCTCTAACAATCGGCCCATCTTCTATCCAAATTTGATCAGTGGTCAACGCCAGTCCATTGTGAAGCTTAAAATCTAATCCCAAGGCTTTACCCACATTGCCTGGGCCAGCCGTCAAAGCTTTAGATAATTTTGGCAACTTTCTGCGCCTCTGCATTTCACCCATCCCCAATACGGGCTCAAAAGCCCTGATCAATACCGCGTCTGCCAAACCTGCTTTATTGGTAACAATATTGAGCATATGATGAATGCCATAACAGAGATAGATATAAGTACAGCCTCCTGCTTTGTACATCACTTCTGTTCGGGCTGTTCTTAACCCATTACTTGCGTGAGAAGCCTTATCGTTGCTGCCTGAATAGGCTTCTACTTCGGTAATGATTCCGCCTGTTGTTACCCCATTGATGTGCGTGTAAACGGATTTGCCTAAAAGTGATTTGGTCACATTCACGACATTAGCCTGTTGATAGAAATTGAGCGGAAGCTTCATTAAAATGCGTAATTGATGAGGAATGGTATTTTTTTCTCTTTTCTGAAAATTGAAAAACCAAATTTGGATAACCTATTTCAATGAAAAGAGTATTATCTACAATCGATAAAGCGATTAGCTTATCGACCTCAATTTTAATCAAACGAATTTTAAAAACATGAAAAAATCACTAATAGTCATCTTTGCATTGGCTTTATTCACCTTTTCTCAAAACGTAACGGCACAAAGAGGCGCGGCATCGAGTCCGTTAGCTACAGTAAAACAAGTTGTTGGTACTACAGAAGTTGAAATCATTTATAGCCGCCCAAGCTTAGCGGGTAGAAGTGCAAATGATCTCGTTAATAGCTTGAATAAAGGTGTTTGGCGTACTGGCGCAAATGCCAATACCATCATTGCCTTCGATAAAGACGTTAGCATTGGTGGTCAAGCATTAAAGGCCGGTCGTTATTCATTATGGACTGTACCCGCCAAGGGTGAGTGGACTGTCATTATCAATAGCATGAGTGATCAAGGGGGAACTAATTATGACAAGTCGGGCGACTTAATCAAATTTAAAGCTCCGGTAACTAAAACCTTAGATATTGTTGAGACTTTCGTAATCAACGTAACGGACTTCGACAACAAATCAAAAGACAGCGCCAATATTCAGCTGGCTTGGGGTGACTTATCGGTTAAAATCCCTTTAAAGGTAACCAACTGAGTTCAATCTTATTAAAGTATTGAATGGACTATCTCAAAAGGATAGCCCGTTTTTTTTTTTTGCTTAACAAGCAATAACTCAAGGCAGCCTCAACCCAAGTTCTCTAAAGTATATTGCGGATATTCATAATTCAAAGAAGACACTATCTTTGTATCGAGAAAATTAAAAAATCATGAGAAAAATATCAATTACACTTACGCTCGTTTTAGTGAGCTTTATGGCCATGGCACAAATAAACATGCCCGCAGCCAGCCCTACTTTCGAAGTCAAAGGAACAGTGGGTTTAACAGATGTTAAAGTAGTTTATTCTAGACCAAGTGCCAAAGGCAGAACAGTAGCAGGTAGCTTAATTCCTTACAATGAAGTATGGAGAACTGGTGCCAATGCGCCAACTTTAATCACCTTCAGCAATGATGTTAAATTAAATGGAAATGCTGTCCCTGCTGGAGAATATGCACTTTATACTCAGTTTACAGAAGACATCGTCACTGTTATTCTAAGCAAAAACATTGCACTTTGGGGTTCAATGGGTTACCAACAATCAGACGATCTTTTAAGGTTTGATGTCGAAGTAAAACACCCAAGCAGCATGTATGAAACATTCACAATCAGTTTTTCTGATTTCACTATGAACAGTGCAAACCTGAACCTGAAATGGGAGCATACTAAAGCAATGTTCAATATTGAGTCTGATGTTGATGCTAAAGTAATGGCTGATATTCAAGCACAAGTAATTGACGCAACACCAGCAAACACTGGTGTTTACTTTCAAGCAGCTGGTTACTACTACGAGACCAACCGTGATTCTAAATTAGCTTTGGACTGGGTAGAAAAAGCCATCGCGGGTAGTGAAGGTTCTGAATATTGGATTTTTCACCTTAAAGCTAAAATTCAAGTACGAATGGGTGACAAGAAAAATGCTGTCGTAACGGCCAAAAAATCAATGGAATTAGCTTTAAAAGGCGGTAATCCTGATTATGTAAGATTAAATGAGAAGCTTATTGCTGAAATGAAGTAAGCTTGAATTCGAAAGCATTGATAAACCTGACTGATGAAATATCAGTCAGGTTTTTTTTATGGCTTATGTTATTTTCTTTTAAAAAATAGACGCTGAAATCTCGGTACTTGATTATTAAATTTAAATTATAGTCAGGCGAGAATTACACTCTTAAATGTCTCAAAATCAACCTTCATTTTGATCGATTTTTTTGTGCGTCCCATAAGTTCGGTAGCAAAGGTTGGGAATTCAATAGTATCGAGGGCCAGTTTCATTGTAGGTTCAAACTTGATTGGATGAGCGGTTTCTAAAAACACACCTGTTTCTGTCGGTCTTAGAAGAGTTTTTAAGCCCGCATATGCAATTGCCCCATGCGGATCGAGCATATAATGATTTGCTCCCCAGCATTGCTTTATGGTTTCCAATATCTGTTCATCCCCTAATGAAAAGCCTTGAATATCTTGTTTAATACTATCATAAGAACCACCATGTATCTCTAACATACGGGGGAAATTACTGGGTAAACTTACGTCCATCGCATTGGCATAAGTAGTTATGGTCGGTTTCGGATCAAATTGCTGGTCACTCAAGTAGCGCGGCACCACATCATTGGCATTTGAGCACGCTAAATATCTTCCTATCGGAAAACCCATTTTCTTCGCCAGCATTCCCGCAGTGATGTTGCCGTAATTACCGCTGGGTACAGAAAAAACAACTTCTTTTGAATATCCCAATTGATTTAATGCCCAAGCATAGTAGACCGACTGCGAAATCCAACGTGCGATATTAATAGAGTTAGCAGAGGTCAACTGAAGCTGAGCATTCAATTCCTTATCCAAAAAGGCCTTTTTCACCAGTGCCTGACAATCATCGAAGTTACCGTCTACCTCTAAAGCGGTGATATTGCCATCGAGGGTTGTCAATTGCTTTTCTTGCAGCTCGCTCACTTTGCCAGAAGGATATAATATGATCACTCTAACGCCTTCAACGCCATAAAAACCATTGGCGACTGCACCACCTGTATCGCCAGAAGTAGCGACTAAAATCGTAGTCTCTTGCAGCTTATCTTTTGAGAAATGCCTAAAGCACCTCGCTAAAAACCTTGCTCCAACATCTTTAAAAGCATAAGTAGGCCCATGAAAAAGTTCTAAGCTGAAAATATTTTCTTCTACTTGAACAAGAGGGATTTTAAAGTCAAAAACTTCTTCTGTTATCTTTCTAAGACTAGAGTCGTCAATTTCACTGGTAAATGTTCGAAGCATTTCAAAGGCCAACTCTGGTAATGTCCTCGTTCTGAACGAAGCCAGAAAATCAGCTGAAACTTGAGGAATATACTCAGGAAAATAAAGACCATTATCAGAAGGCAAACTATTGATAACGGCCTCTTTAAAGCCTACGATGGGTGAATTTCCATTGGTGCTAAAAAACTTCATATTACCTCTACTCCTCTTTTATTGATACTACTTTCGTGAAATCTAACCTTGATCGTTTTGCGCTCATAGACTTTTAGAATACTTAACTTCAACGCGCCCAAATCATCCTCTTCCTTAAAAAAAGCGAACATGGTGGGCCCAGAGCCTGAAATATTAAAGCCATAAGCACCTGCACTCGTGACAAGTTTTTCAACATCATCGTAAAAAGGAATCAGCTGTTTTCTGTAGGGTTGAGCAAATCTATCATGAAGGCTATTTTTAATCATTTCATAATCAGAAACATATAAACCATTGATCAAAGCAGCCATATTTGCCACCTGCTCAATACCATCCTTCATGCTAATTTGCTGAGGAAGCATGGCCCTTGCCTCTGCTGTTTTTATAGGTACATCAGGAAATATGATCAACACCTTTAGGTCATCGGGGGATTGAATTTTAAACCCATCAAAAGGATCACAGCCCTTGACCACAACAAAGTCACCTAACATACAGGGTGCGATATTGTCTGCATGCCGATTGTTGGACGCCAAAAATTCACCGTCTAAGGCAAAAACGATCAATGCTTCTTTTGAATAGCCTGATCCTAACAATTGATTCGCAGCGAATACGGCACCTACGGCACTTGAAGCTGAGGAACCTAAGCCGCTACCTGGTTTGAAGTTTTTTTCAATCACAATATGGAAACCACCTTTATAGCCAATGGTATCACAAAATGATTTTAACGCTACAGTTGCTACATTTTCTTCTGGCTGCATCGGTAATTCTGCGCCAAGC
This sequence comes from Roseivirga sp., assembly GCA_047633135.1. GTDB lineage: Bacteria > Bacteroidota > Bacteroidia > Cytophagales > Cyclobacteriaceae > Roseivirga. The sequence continues at coordinate 19,823 of JBLIES010000020.1, read as the reverse complement.
GATTCAATGGTATATTCATTGTCATCTGTTGTAGAAAGTGTAATAATATCTCCCATTTCATCAATGGCAAAGCCTAGCACATCAAAGCCGGGTCCTACGTTAGACACTGTAGCTGGTGCAAAAACCGAAACCGATTGTTTTTCTAAATTCATCCTTATTGGTGACCATTATAGTTTTAGCCTTGTTTATCGTGTTATTATTTACAACCGATTAGTGGTTTAAAATATAGGGCTACTCATTTAGTTCTTAATTAATTATCAATAGAGAAACTGTTTTGTGTCTTTCTATCCTGAAGCTCTGCGAGGGAACTACAATTAAAGTCTAGACCCTTCGTAAACTCAGGGAAAGAAGCCCCAAGGCTTCGGGGTCATAGATACTTTCAGTTTTAAGAATTAGCTATGGCCAATCAAAGAATTTTCGCAATCTAAGTAAGGACCCCTATTAAAATATTCATTAAAAATAACTGGTTATTTCGGTGGTTCACTTTTTATCAAAAGTGAACATCCTCAGAATGACTTATTCTACGCTATTGATTGGCAATGCGCAAAACATCTGCAAAAATACCAGAAGCTGTGACTTCTGCACCAGCTCCAGCTCCTTTTACCACTAAAGGTTGTTCTTGATACCTATCGGTAAAGAATAACACGATGTTATCTTTTCCTTCTAAGTAATAAAATGGATGGCTTTTCTGTACCTTTTCTAATCCTACCTTAGCTTCACCCTCTTTGAAACTGGCCACTACCCTAAGTTGTGCGTCTTCTGCTTTAGCCTCTTCATAAAGTGCCTTAAAATGTGGCTCATGGACATCGAGCAAACCATAGAATTCCTCAATCCCTCCATCGTTTTCACATGCTTTTGGCAGGAAAGAGACTTGCTTAATCTGAGTCATTTCGAATTTTCTACCACTTTCACGAATAAGGATCAACAATTTACGCATTACATCTTCGCCCGACAAATCAAGCCTTGGATCGGGTTCCGTTAATCCAAGTGCTTTCGCCTCTTTCACCACACTTGAAAACAACTGAGTCCCGTCATAATTATTAAAAAGGTAGTTGAGTGTTCCACTTAAAACAGCTTGGATGGCATGAATTCTATCGCCTGATTTGAACAAGTCATTCATGGTTGAAATCACTGGTAACCCTGCCGCAACATTGGTTTCAAAAAGAAATTGACTGCCATATTTCTTTGTTGCCCATTTCAGTTTGAGGTATTGCGCCATATCACGAGTAGCTGCGATTTTGTTAGGGGTCACCACTGATATGCTCAATTCGAGCAATTGCAGATAGACTTCAGAAATTGTTTCCGAAGCCGTGATGTCAATGAATACGCTATTTCTCAGGTTAAGCGATTTCATTTGCTCAACAAAACCATCAATCGTAGTCGGTTTACCTTTCTCTAAAAGGGCCTGCCAATGGTCGAGATTGATCCCTTCTTCATTAAAATGACACTGCTTTGAATTGGCTAATGCCACGACTACAATATCCACCCTAAACTCTTCGGCAAGCATAGCTTGCTGCCTTTGCAATTGACTTAAGAAAGCCTTTCCAACATTGCCAACACCCACTACATAAAGGTTAATCTTCTTAAGCTCAGCAATGAAAAAGCTCTCGTGAAGGGTATTCAATGCCTTTTTTAAATCAGCCTTAGCAATTATGGCTGTAATATTTCTTTCTGAGGCGCCTTGGGCAATTGCCTTCACGCTAATGCCATTTCGACCTAAAGTATTGAACATTTTCCCTGAAACACCAACCTGATTTTTCATGCGTGAACCCACTAAAGCAATCACACTCAGATTTTCTTCTATCGAAGATTCATTGATTTTATGAAGGCTAATTTCAGATTCAAATTCTTGATTGATCGCTTCCATGGCCAAACGAGCATCGGCATTCGCGATACCTACACAAATAGAGTGCTCTGATGACGCTTGAGTAATCATGACTACATTAATTCCCGCTTCACTCAAAGCTTTGAAAAGCCTGAAAGAAAAACTCGGAATACCCACCATACTTGCTCCACTGAGGTTAACAAGGGCAATATCTTGAATACTAGAAATACCACAAATGTCCTGTTTTTTATCATCCCACTCTTTAGTGACTAAAGTGGATGGGCCATCGGCATCGAAAGTATTCTTTATCCAAATAGGGATCTCTGCATCTAATGCTGGTTGAATACTTGGTGGGTATAATACCTTGGCTCCGAAATGAGAAAGCTCCAAAGCCTCTTCATACGAGACGTGCTCGATTAATTTAGCTGTTGAAACTAACCTTGGATCAGCAGTCATCAAACCGTTAACGTCTGTCCATATTTGTAATGCTGAGGCGCCCAAAACATTGGCCAAAACAGCCGCAGTATAGTCCGAACCACCTCTTCCGAAGGTTGATGTCTCGTTGTCACTAGTCGATGCAATAAAGCCTGGGAACACGCTAACGGCCTCAAGATTTGGCTTCAACTGGTTTAAAGCTGCTTTCGTAGATTGCCAAAGCACATTAGCTCCTCCAAATTTCTTATCTGTAATTAGGTACTTACGGCTGTCATGTAAAGCTGCATTTAAACCTTGTTCTTTTAAGAATTCACTAAGAATGAAACTCGAAAGCCGCTCACCGCAAGATTGAACGTAATCACTAGTACGTGGGGTTAATTCCCTCAGCAGGAAAACGCCACGACAAATTTCTGTTAAGCGCACAAAGAGTTTCGAAATCTCATCACAAGTTGATCTCGCTGTTAATACTTTGAAGGCTGCACAATGCTTTTCTTCCAATGCCTTGAGATCATACTCATAATTGGCATCCCGCTGAGCTGCTTTTTCAGAAATAGAAATCAAAGTATTGGTGACTCCGCTCATGGCGGAAACTACCACGACAATCTGTTCATTGACTGATTCCTTTTTGAGTATCTCAGCCACCTGTTTGATTGATTCAACACTCCCAACTGAAGTGCCACCAAATTTTAGTACTTTCATATCTCTCCAATTTTTAAAAAGCCAATGGCTATTATACTGACCCCATATCAGAAGTCGTTCCTCTTCTCCGAATATGCTGTGCTTAATTAAATAATGTAACTGAACAAGTCCGTTTGCCCGTTGAGGTATTCAGCATTGATGTTCTTGGCATCCATTCTTTGCTTCAAGCCTTCAAAATCTTCTTTTCTTTGAATTTCAATACCAATCAAGGCAGGTCCTTTTTCTCTTGAGGTTTTCTTAGTGTATTCAAAATGGACGATGTCATCATCAGGGCCAAGTACCTCGGTTAAGAACTCTTTTAGAGCCCCTGCTCTTTGTGGAAAGCGAACAATGAAATAGTGTTTCAGGCCTTCGTAGAGCAATGACCTTTCGCGAATTTCCTCTGTTCTTGAGATGTCATTATTCGAGCCAGACACCACGCAAACAACATTCTTACCTTCAATTTCAGCCTCGAATTGCGCTAGTGCAGCCAAGGACAATGCGCCTGCGGGCTCAACAACAATCGCATCTCGATTATAGAGTTGCAGCATTGTGCTACAGATCAGCCCTTCGGGTACAGTAATTACTTGGTCGACCAATTCGCTACAAATAGCAAAATTTCTATGCCCTACTTGCTTTACAGCAGCACCATCCACAAACTTATCTATTTCTAATAAGGCTAAGTTTTCTCCTGCAGCAATGGAATTTTTCATGGCGGGAGCGCCTTCTGGCTCCACTCCTATGATTTTAGTATTTGGGCTTAACGTTTTGAAAACTGAAGAAACACCAGAAGCCAAACCTCCACCTCCGATTGGCAAAAAGAGATAATCAATTGGTGCTGAGGTATCATTCAGAATCTCCAACCCCACAGTACCTTGCCCTTCAATTACTTTTTCATCGTCAAAAGGAGGAATAAAAACCCCTCGAATAGTTTCGCAATAAGCTTTGGCAAAAGCCTGCGCATCATCGAAGGTATCCCCTTTCAATATAATTTCCACTTGCGCTTTACCAAAAAAAGCCACTTGCTCTACCTTCTGTTTTGGCGTTGGCGCAGGCATAAAAATGGTGGCTTTAACGCCCAGCTTCTGACAAGAATAAGCTACCCCTTGGGCATGATTCCCAGCACTTGCGCAAACCACTCCTTTATTTTGTTCTTCTGAAGACAATCCACTGATTTTGTTATACGCTCCGCGAATTTTATAGGAACGTACTATTTGCAAATCCTCTCGCTTAAAAAGGATTTTGGCTTTGTATTTTTCAGAGAAAGTAAGGCTTTGCATCAAGGGTGTGTGTGTAGCCACCCCTTTTAGCCTCTCCGCAGCCTGCTCTATATCAGCAAGTTGAGGTCGGTAAGTTGTATGTACTTTTTCTGTTTGCATTTGATTCTTGAAAATGTCTTCTATCTAAGCTCGTTAATTAAAGACCAATAAGGTGATGAAATTGCTACCTCATTCTGGATTCATCGCAATGACGGCTTGAACAAGCGATGTTCAGTACCGTCATTTCAATATGTTGCTCCCTATGGTCGCAAAATGAAGCAATCTCAAACCTATGAGACTACGCTAAGCCCTCTTCCTTTACCGCTTCCTGCGCATTTTCTGGTCTAAGACTACGAACCGCCTTACCAGCTTGCCACATTTCAGAATTTCTTAAAGTATCCAATTCAACTTCAAGCTTTGCTCTGTAGTCCGCTTGAGAATTAGAGTCGATCGATTTTTGAGCTTCGATTCCTGCCTTTACAGAAGCATAAAGCTTTTCGAAAACTGGCTTGGTAGCTTCATAAAATGGATCTTTCCAATCAAGTGCTCCCCGTTGGGCGGTTGTTGAGCAGTTGGCGTACATCCAGTCCATACCGTTCTCTGCAATTAAGGGGTAAAGGGACTGAGTTGCCTCCTCCACAGTTTCATTAAAAGCCTCGGATGGCGAATGACCATTCGCTCTCAGAACTTCATATTGCGCTTGGAATAAACCTTGAATTGCGCCCATAAGCGTACCTCTTTCGCCTGTAAGGTCAGAGGTGACTTCTTTAATAAAAGTAGTTTCGAATAGGTAACCCGACCCTACAGAAATTCCCAATGCTAGAATTCTATCTCTTGCTTTGCCTGTGGCATCTTGATGAATTGCAAAAGAAGAGTTCAAGCCTTTTCCTGCTACAAATAGCCTTCTTAAGCTGGTGCCTGAGCCTTTTGGAGCGACTAAAGCTACATCTACACCTGCTGGCGGGATAATGCCTGTTTTATCAGCATAGGCTATACCAAAACCGTGAGAGAAGTAGAGCATTTTGCCTGGTGTTAAGTGTTTCTTAACGGTGGGCCAAAGCTGAATTTGGGCAGCATCGGAAAGTAAATAACAGACCACTGTCCCTTTTTCTAAAGCTTCTTCAATTGGAAAAAGTGTTTCGCCTGGTACCCAACCATCAGCGATGGCCTTGTCCCAAGTTTTGGACTCTTTCCTTTGTCCAACAATTACATTGATCCCGTTATCTTTCAAATTCAATGATTGACCTGGGCCTTGCACGCCATAACCAATGATGGCAACAGTTTCATTTCTAAGTACTTGCTGCGCTTTTTCTAATGGAAATTCTTCTCGGGTAACTACATTCTCAACTACCCCTCCAAAATTAATTTTTGCCATTATTCTAGTTTTTAGTGATTGTTTCTTTTTAAATTTTTAGACTTATGTTTTTTCAAAATTGCTTTGTCATTCGCCTTATGCAAAGGTCAGTTTCACGCCATGGCGCTCAAACAGACACTCGCTCTATTTCAGTTTTTCCAATTCATTCATCGGCTTGATGACCGATACTCGGCCAGACCGAACAAACTCCAATACGCCATAAGGCCTCAGGAATTCGAGCAACTCTTGAGTTTCTTCTTTATGCCCTGTCTTTTCTATGATCATAAAATCTCTTTCCATAGAGAGAATTCGAGCATTGTTATCTCTGATCAATGTTTCCACCAGGTTGCCTTCGGCTACTGTTTTTGTCGATATTTTATAGAGTGCTATTTCTTGAAAAACAGTTTCTTCATCGACATGATAAACCGCCCTAAGCACCTCCACTTGTTTTTCTATTTGAAGCACCATTTTTAGCACCTGTTCTTCAGCAGCATGCACCACAATGGTAAATCTGTAGACCCCTGGGGTTTCTGACTCTGAGCTATTGATGCTATCAATATTGACATGCCGTCTTGTGAAAATCGAAGTGATTCGGTTCAATAAACCGACACTATTTTCAGAAAATATGGATATAGTATATGCCGTTTCCATGCTTATTCAAGCCTAATATCTGATACTGATGCGCCCGTTGGCACCATTGGAAACACATTATCTTCTTTACCTACGTGAACTTCTAGCAAGTAACTTCCGTCATACGCCAGCATTTCTTTTACTGCTACGGCCAGGTCATCTCTTTCCTTCACTGATTTAGCTTCGATGCTATACCCCTTTGCTATTGCTACAAAGTCTGGGTTTGTCATCTCTGTTGATGAATACCTTTTATCGAAAAATAGTTGTTGCCATTGTCTCACCATTCCTAAAAAGGAGTTGTTGAGAATCACAATTTTAATTGCTGCTTGGGTTTGGAAAATAGTACCTAATTCTTGAATCGTCATTTGGAATCCTCCGTCACCGATTATTGCGATTACTTCTCTGTCTGGAGCCCCTAATTTTGCGCCTAATGCAGCTGGCAGACAAAAACCCATTGTCCCTAAACCACCAGAAGTAATATTACTTTTCGATTTAATGAATTTGGTATAACGAGAAGCCACCATTTGATGCTGCCCAACATCCGTCACTAAAATGGCATCGCCCTGGGTAATTTGGTTGATGAGGTAAATGACTTCGCCCATTGAAATTGACCCTGATGTAGGCTGAAGTTCTTTCGCTATGACTTTTTCAACTTCCACCTTATCATAAGCTCTGAATTTGGCTAGCCAAGTGGAATGCGAGTTGAATTCAACTGCTTGCGTTAACGCTGTAAGTGTTTCTTTACAGTTACCCAAAACAGGCACATCAACCTTTACATTCTTACTAATCTCGGAAGGATCAATGTCTAGATGAATTACTTTGGCCTGCTTGGCGTAAGTGCTCAAATTACCAGTAACTCGATCGTCAAAGCGCATGCCAATGGCGATTAAAACATCGCATTCATTGGTCAATACATTTGGCCCATAATTGCCATGCATACCGAGCATTCCTACGTTCAGTGGATGATCTGTTGGCAAAGCCGACAAGCCTAAGAGTGTCCAAGCTGAAGGAATTCCAGTTTTTTCGATGAAGGTTTTAAATTCTTCTTCGGCATTGCCTAAAATCACCCCTTGCCCGAAAAGTATAAATGGTTTTTTTGCTGAATTAATAAGTTCTGCTGCTTTTTTTACTTGGTTTAAGTCCAAATCAGGCACTGGCTTATAGCTTCTTATTTCTTCGCATTTGCGGTATTCAAAGTCCAAGGCTTCGAACTGGGCATCTTTGGTAATATCGATTAGAACTGGCCCTGGCCTCCCCGTTCTGGCGATGAAAAAAGCCCTTGCCAAAGCAGCTGGCAGCTCTTCTGCTTTAGTAACTTGGTAATTCCATTTGGTGACTGGCATAGAAATACTGACAATATCAGTTTCTTGAAAGGCATCTGAGCCCAACAAATTAGACCCTACCTGCCCAGTAATACATACCAAAGGAGTGGAATCAATCATGGCATCGGCAATTCCAGTAATAAGGTTGGTGGCACCTGGGCCCGAAGTGGCCAATACCACCCCCACTTTACCTGTTGCCCTTGCATAGCCTTGGGCAGCATGAATTGCGCCTTGCTCATGTCGGGTCATTACATGGCGAACTTGTTCTTGGTAATGGTATAAGGCATCGTAGACCGGCATAATTGCACCGCCCGGATATCCAAAAATTAAGTCAACCTCTTCCGCCACGAGCGAACGCATGACAGCGTCTGCGCCAGTGGTTGTTAACTTTTCCTTTACAGGAGGAGTGAGTGTAGCTTCTAAATACATATTATAGATCGGTTACACAGCCTTCCGAAGCTGAAGCCACGGTTTTGGCATATTTATACAATGCACCTCGGGTCACCTTGAGCGGTGGCGCTATCCAAGCTGCTGTTCTTTTTGCTAATTCTGAATCTGGAATATCAAGCGTAATCGTGTTGTTAATGGCATCGATGATAATCAGATCACCATCGTTCACCATCGCAATGGCTCCGCCATCTTGTGCTTCGGGGGTCACATGGCCTACTACAAAACCATGGCTACCACCAGAAAAACGCCCATCAGTAATCAATGCTACTGATTTGCCCAAGCCTGCTCCCATAATGGCAGAGGTTGGCTTTAACATTTCTGGCATTCCAGGGCCACCTTTTGGTCCTTCGAAACGAATGACCACGACATGTCCTGCTTTTACTTTCCCTTCTCGAACTCCCTGAATAGCCGAAAACTCATCATTGAAGACAATGGCCTTTCCTTCAAACCTTTCCCCTTCATGACCCGTGATTTTTGCCACTGAACCAAATTCAGCAAGGTTGCCAAACAACATTTGCAAATGACCTTCCTTTTTAATCGGGTTATCTAATGGCCTTAACACATCCTGACCATTCTTTAATGATGGAACAATCGCCAAATTTTCGGCAATGGTTTTTCCGGTGACTGTCATGCATTCGCCATGAAGCATTCCTTCTTCCAACATAAACTTCATCACGGCTGGTACCCCTCCCACTTCGAAAAGATCTTCCATAAGGTATTGACCACTGGGCTTTAAATCCCCTAACAATGGAGTTGAATCTGATAGTCTCTGAAAGTCTTTTAATGTTAAGTCGATGTCCACGCTTTTAGCAATAGCGATTAAGTGCATTACTGCGTTAGTAGAACCACCTAAAACGATGATCAATCGAATGGCATTCTCAAATGATTTCATCGTAAGAATATCACGAGGCTTCAAGTCTATTTCTAAAAGATGGCGAATAGCCTTTCCTAATTCATCACACTCCTGCGTCTTATCTCTACTCAGTGCTGGATTTGATGCCCCAAAAGGCAATGACATCCCTAATGCCTCAATCGCAGAAGACATTGTGTTGGCGGTATACATTCCACCACAAGCACCAGCGCCTGGACAGGAATTCTTTATAATTCCTTTATAATCTTCGTCTGAGATATTGCCAGCAAACTTTTCGCCCAAGGCTTCGAAAGAAGAAACAATATTCAGTTTTTTGCCTTTGTAGCAACCCGCAGCGATTGTACCACCGTAAAGCATAATTGATGGTCGATTTAAGCGCGCCATGGCAATGATGGCCCCCGGCATATTTTTATCACAGCCCACTACCGCTATAATGCCATCATAATAATGAGCGCCAGCAACGGCCTCAATAGAATCGGCAATAATTTCTCGAGAAACCAAAGAATAGCGCATGCCTTCCGTGCCATTGGCAATACCGTCACTTACCCCGATGGTATGATAAATCAGCCCGACAAGGTCATTCTTCCAAACACTGGCTTTGACCTGAGTGGCTAGACCATTCAAGTGCATATTGCAAGTATTCCCTTCATAGCCAGTACTGACTATACCCACTTGGGCTTTTTTCATGTCCTCTTCAGTAAGGCCAATACCATAGAGCATGGCCTGAGAAGCAGGTTGAGTTTCGTCTTGAGTGAGGCGTTTACTGTATTTATTCAGTTCCATTAATCTTTTACTAGTGATTTGCGTGAGGGTATTCGTACTAATGATTTGTAAGCTTGAGCGATTTTAAACCCAACAGTTTCTTCCCATGGTAATCGGAAAGGAGTTTCATCTAAGGATTCAATGCCTGCGATTTCCGCTGCTGTGCCTGTAAAGAATGCACCATCGGCTCCTTTTACTTTCTGTGGTGGGAAGTAGGTTTCAATAACTTTATACCCCATCGACAGCGCCATTTCAATAGCCGTTGCCCTAGTAATACCTGGTAGAATATTACCTAGAGGTGGCGTATAGAGCACTTTATCTCTTTCGAAAAAGAAATTAGCGCCACTCCCTTCCGCTACAGAGCCATTGGCATCGAGTAAAAGGGCTTCATCATATCCATTTCTTTTTGCCTCAGTAGTCGCCAAAATTGAATTGGTGTAGTGCCCTGTAACTTTAGCCTCTACGGGGACAGATTTAGGGTTTGGCCTTTCAAAAGAGGATACCATTACCTTAGCCAGTGAATCACCGAGGTATTTGCCCCACTCCCAAGCGCAAAAGAAAACATGCACCTCATCAGTTGGACTAAGACTCATATTCTCTCCTAAAAAGATCAGAGGCCTGATGTATGCATTTTTTAAATCGTTTTTATCTAAAAGTTGATAGCTAATCTCCGTAAATTCTTCTACTGAATACGGGCAGTTGATATGCATTTTCGCGGCAGAGCTAAGTAACCGCTGGTAATGCGCCTCCGCTTTAAAAATAGCCGCCTCTCCGTTGGCATCGTAGGAACGAATCCCCTCAAAGACTCCGCTGCCATAATGGATGGACTGACTGTACAAACTAAACTTGGCCTCGGTGGCTTTAAGCCACTCGCCATCAAAAAATACTATTGTGCTCTCTCCGTAATACATAATGCTAATATTTAAACTTATTGATTTACGCTCGTTCACGTGGATTTTATTTTACACCTTCTACAATTCTTATTTTATCCTTTCACAAATTCATCGCACTAAAAATCAATTACTTAAGCCTTTAATTAATACAGTTTTAAGTGGCTCGATTTAATCGAAATTATTGGGGTGAGGACAGTAATCGCCATAAAAAAAGCCTTTCTCAGAGGTGAGAAAGGCTTCTATGTTCATGACAATAGTATTCCATCTCACCCCGTTTCTGCGGTAATAATGACTACTATAATGACTGTGTATCTTTTCATTTTATTTGTTGGCCACAAAGCACAAAAAAAGCCTTCCGTTTCGGGAAGGCCTTTTGATATTTTATTTATACCACAACTTCCCTGTCATGGACTCATGACAGTAATAATTGAAGTTATGATAATTGCGATTGCTTTCATTGAATACTAAAGGAAGTGAAATATTCCTTTTCTCAAAAGTGAATTTTAATCTTTTACTGTTACGGTGATGGTTTTGCTCCACGCCTCACCGTACGATTGATGAATTCCATTAGCAAACTGAAGAGTCAAAGTATGCTTCCCTGGTGCAAGCGTAAGTTCAGTTTCCAATTGTCCTTTTCCGTAGTGAATATTAGTCATATTAGCAGGAACAGTAATGGCAGCGGGTATAAATTCGCCATCTATAATAATGTGATGGTGGCCTTTGTTCTTTATTATTTCTCCTGCTGGTACTACTTCCATTCCGTTGACTCCCATTTCTACTTTAAAAGTTGTCCCCACTTCGGCACCCTCTTCTAAGTTGACGAAATAAACGCCCTCCCCGGGTCCGCAGGCATTTAAAAATAAGATAAGTGTTAATGAGAATAGTAATTGAGCTATTTTTTTCATGGTATAAAGTATTTTATTTGAATCGTTTTCGATTGATGATGCAAGTTATCAAAGTACTAACCAACGACCATGGTTATCGGTTCTAATATTTTATAACTTTACCTACGATTGAATCGTGAGTGGCAAAGGACTGCTGTAAGACATTCTGAAAAAGATATGTGAAACGAATTTACCAGAAACGTTGTAATTGAATGCAATGACAGATAAAAAGAAAAGAGGCCCATCGAAGCGAGACATTATTGAGCTTTCTGTAATCGTGATCATTTTTGCGGTGATCTATATCACTGGTTCACAAGCGGAGGTCTTTGGGAAAGTACAGCAAGCCTTTCTTAAAACTGGCGTAGTGAATATTAGCCTACCTGATGAGTCGGCCTATGCCGAGGCCGATTACAATTTCCAATTGGTGGATAGCGAAGGTGCTCAACTCGATGTAAGAGCATTAAAGGGCAAAACTATCTTCATCAATATGTGGGCTACTTGGTGCGCCCCTTGTGTTGCCGAAATGCCAAGCATTAATGCGCTTTACAATAAGATCGAAAACAAGGAAGAGATTGTATTTTTAATGATTTCGTACGATAAGAAAATGAGAAGCGCCCGAGGCTGGGTAAAACGTAAAGGTTTTGACTTCCCTGTTTATCAATTAACCTCTGTGCTACCTAACATGTACGAGACTGGCGTTGTCCCTTCTACCTTCGTGATTTCCCCAAAAGGTAAAATCGTTTTAAGCAAAACTGGAATGGCTAATTATGACACTAGGCGCTTTCTTAAATTTCTGAATAAGCAGGCAGACAAAAACTAAGCCTCCTAATTGCCTGAAAGCTTTTCAATTGAATTTTGATGGCTATCTTTAAGTTCTAATTAGATAATTAATTCATATGCGTTTGTTAATCGCCTGTATTTGTACATTTTTTTTAGTCGCTGCCTGTGGTCCGACAAAGGAAAAAAGATCTTTGGGTAACCCAGAACTCATTTCGTTTAAAGTGGAACAAACCATGAAACACGATACCGCTGCCTACACTCAGGGGTTTTTGATTCACGAAGGCCAGATATTCGAAAGCACTGGCCAAGAGGGATCATGGATTGGCATTGTAAACCCTAAAACTGGCACTTCTGATAAGAAAGTAATCTTAGACGACCAGTATTTCGGAGAGGGCATCACCATCCTGAATAACAAGATCTACCAACTTACATGGCAAGAAAAAACAGGCTTTGTTTACGATCTCGACTCCTATGAATTAATCAAAGAATTTAGCTACCCTATGGAAGGTTGGGGGTTGACGGATGATGGCAAGGACCTGATCATGAGCGATGGCTCAAACAGCTTGTACTTTTTAGACACGACTAATTTCAGTGTAAGTAATAAAATGAGTGTTACCTACCAAGGAGTCGCAGTGAGCAGCATTAATGAGTTAGAATATGTGGATGGCTACATTTGGGCTAATATTTATCAAAAAGACTTAATCGCAAAGATTGACGCCAAAACAGGCAAGATCGAGGCATTTTTAGACCTTTCTGACTTGACCTACCGCACTGGCCTTCTCAACCCATCCATGGATGTTTTGAACGGAATTGCATGGCATGAGTCTACTCAATCTTTACTGGTTACAGGCAAACTTTGGCCTTTGATTTATGTGCTCAAACTAACAGAAGATAAGGACACCAAATAACCACCGAACGCACAGGTCATGATTTCATTTGTCGGCACAATAGAACAATTGAATTATAGCATCTGGAGTTATCACATTCCTGTAAGTCATGAAATTACAGCAGAAATTATAGCAGATGGTAACCGTAGGGTCATCTGCACAATCAACCAATCAGCAATAATACACAGCGCATTAATGCCTTTGAAGGGAGGCAGCTATGTATTGGTCAACAAGAGTATTCGGAATCAGCTGAGCCTCAACGAAGGCGACAAAGTACAGGTCACTTTAGAAAAGGATACTTCAGAATACGGTACGCCAATGCCCGACTCCTTTAGGGTATTGTTAGATCAAGATGAAATTGGAAGTGAATACTTTTATGCCCTCACTCCTGGCTTTCAACGCGGACTCATTTATATTGTGAGCAAGGTCAAAAGTATTGATAGTCAGTTGAACAAAGGAATGGCCATCTTGGAGCATCTTACCGAACGCAAAGGCCAGCTGGATTATAAAGCCTTGAATGTTAAGATCAAGGAATACAACCAGCGAAGTAAAATGCGGTAAAACCCTTGGCTTCCATTAAACCTGAATTCTTCAATCCTAATCATTTCATTATCCTTAGCTTTGGTTTATGCACCAAGACAGCCTTTACCTAAGATTTGTGAGGAACATCCTTCCTTCCCCTTTTTCAATTGCGGTAATTCTTACCATTGTCACTTTCTTCTTAGCATTAATATTTACCCAACGACCAGAAAACGCAGGCTCGGCTTATGGCTTGGTAATTCTTGACTATTGGGAAACAGGCTTTTGGGAACTGTTAGAATTCACCATGCAAATGGCCTTGATCCTTATTTTAGGTCATGCGCTAGCGCTCACTCCAATGATCAATAATATCATTGTTCGATTCACACAATATTGCGATACTTCGGCCAAAGCAGCTTTTACAATTAGCTTGCTGACCATTCTTGTGAGTTTTATCAACTGGGGATTGTGCTTGGTTTTCGGAGCTATTTTCGCTAGAAAAGTAGCAGAAAGAGCCAAAGCCAACGGTTGGAAAATGAACTACCCTTTACTCGGTGCGGCTGGCTACAGCGGTATGATGTGCTGGCATGGTGGTTTTTCTGGCTCTGCACCCCTGACTGTCGCCAACAAAGAGCACTTCCTGATCAATGAAATCGGTCAAATCGGAATTCAAGAAACCCTTTTCAGCCCAATGAATATTACAGTTTCGGTTGCCCTGATCATTATTATTCCATCCGTGTTCTATTGGTTAGGCTTAAAAGGCAAAGACACGGAAATTAATCTCCCAAAAAAGGCACAATCAAAAAGTAATGAAGCAGAATCTGAGGCCGTAGACCGCACTGATAACACAAAATGGATGGCAGTGCTCTTTGGCTTGATCATTTGCTTTATTGCCATTCGAAAAATAATAATGAGTCCTGCTGACACTGGCCTGAACTTTATTAACCTCAATTACATCAACTTCTTTCTATTTGGTCTGGCGGTTTTATTTCACGGGTCTTTCATCAAGTTCTTGGCCGCTGTAGAAGAAGCTTTAGGAGGAACAGCAGGTATTATTATCCAATTCCCTTTGTATGCAGGTATTATGGGCATCATGAAATATTCTGGTTTGGGAGCCCTTTTCTCTCAAGGCTTTGTTGAAATTTCAACGGCCACCACTCTTCCTATTTTCACCTTACTCAGTGCTGCTATTGTCAATATATTCGTGCCGAGCGGTGGTGGACAGTGGGCGGTACAAGGCCCTATTATTACCGAAGCTGCTCAGAATTTGGGCGTTGCGGTACCCAAAAACATCATGGCGCTTTCCTATGGCGATCAACTGACTAATATGCTTCAACCATTTTGGGCTTTACCACTTTTGGGCATTACTAAACTCAAAGCAAAAGACATTCTGCCCTACTCCTTCCTTATTATGCTAGTTGGATTGTGTATATTTAGCATCTCACTATTGATATTTTAGATTTTGGCATTATACCTAGGAGACAAAAAAAGCAGAAGCCCATTTGGTGGCCTAATTAAAAGTATATGGTTTATCCCAATCATTTTTGTTGCTGTTTTGGTCGCATTTTGGTGGCAAGAATATCGGACCGCTGACAAAAGTAAAATCGAAGTTGAAATTCTAAAATCTACAGAAACACAGTTAGGTCAAAGTATTCAAGCAATCAACACCCTCATTGCTGTCAAGACCATGCAAAAGGATTTCCTCAACAAACTTATGGCGACAGGAATCCGCGTAGTAAACAAGGACACATTGGCTTTAGCCATTCCTCAATTATTGGCTTTGAATGATTTCGATCTTGCTGAAGTAAGCAGTCTCAATGTGCTTTCACTCAGCCAATCAAGCAATGACCTCAAAGCCTCATTCGATTATTACCAACAAGCTGAAGCTTCAGACCAAAGTTTTGTTTGGAATGAATTAGAAACTTACCTAGTCAATAAGCAGGTGCTTTCTTTGCTAGAACCCTACAATGATTCTGAATTCATTGACATATCAGATCAACAAATCAATCGAATTATCAGGCAATTGTTGAATGATAGAGCTTTTGTAGACTTGGTCTACCTTAGAATTCAAAGAGTAACTGAAAGTCAAAATCGTTTAGTTACGTTAAAGGAAGCAATTCAAAACCATTTGTCGGCAATTAGCGCCTTCTCTCAAAAGACTTGATTAAAATGGGTATTTAGAGCACGTTTAGTGTAAAAGTCAATTTTATTATTTCCTAAAAGTTCTACCTTTGTCAATCCAGTTTAAGAAATACATTTCATTTAAAAAAGCACATAAATAATACATTATGGCATTTGATATAGACATGATTAAAGCGGTATATGAGAAGTTCCCTTCTCGTGTTGCTGCGGCAAGAAAAGCAGTAGGCAACCCGCTTACCCTTTCCGAAAAAATTCTTTACGCCCACCTTTGGGATGGTGATGCAACCACCGCTTTCCAAAGAGGAAAATCCTACGTGGACTTCGCTCCAGACAGAGTTGCCATGCAAGATGCAACAGCGCAAATGGCTCTTTTGCAGTTCATGCAGGCAGGAAGAAGTAATGTCGCAGTACCTTCTACAGTACATTGCGATCACCTGATCCTTGCCAAAGATGGTGCAAAAGACGATTTAAAAAGTTCATTAACCGCTTCAGGTGAAGTATTCTCTTTCCTAGAGTCGGTTTCGAATAAATATGGTATTGGTTTCTGGAAACCAGGTGCAGGTATTATTCACCAAGTAGTGTTAGAAAATTACGCGTTCCCCGGTGGAATGATGATTGGTACTGACTCGCACACGGTAAATGCAGGTGGTTTGGGTATGGTAGCGATTGGTGTTGGTGGTGCTGATGCTGTTGACGTAATGGCGGGGATGGCTTGGGAGTTGAAATTCCCTAAACTGATTGGTGTAAAGTTAACTGGTAAAATGAGTGGCTGGACATCGGCTAAAGATGTGATTCTAAAAGTAGCGGGTATCCTTACTGTAAAAGGTGGAACAGGTGCTATCGTTGAGTATTTCGGACCGGGTGCTTTGTCACTTTCAGGCACAGGAAAAGGTACCATCTGTAATATGGGTGCCGAAATTGGTGCTACCACTTCTACTTTCGGTTATGACGACTCAATAGAGCGCTACTTAAGAGCGACAGGCAGAGCGGATGTAGCTGATCTTGCCAATACAGTGCGGGAGCATTTGACGGGTGATGATGAAGTTTACGCACAACCAGAAAAATACTTCGACCAAGTAATCGAAATTGATTTAGATACTTTAGAGCCGCATGTAAACGGACCATTCACACCAGACAAAGCAACTCCAGTATCTCAAATGAGAGCTGAAGCTGAGAAGCACGGCTGGCCAATGGACGTTGAATGGGGATTGATTGGTTCTTGTACTAACTCTTCGTACGAAGATTTATCAAGGGCCTCTTCTATCGCTCAACAGGCCATAGACAAAGGATTAAAAACCAAAGCTGATTTCGGTATCAACCCAGGTTCGGAACAAGTGCGCTTTACTGCCGAGCGTGATGGCTTATTGAAAATATTTGAAGATTTGAATGCCACTATCTTTACCAATGCTTGCGGGCCTTGTATCGGTCAGTGGGAAAGAGCCGGTAACAATACAAGAGTCAACACTATCGTTCACTCCTTCAACCGTAACTTCTCTAAAAGAGCGGATGGAAACCCAAATACACATGCGTTTGTCACATCTCCAGAGATGGTGGCGGCCATCACGATATCAGGTGATTTGGGCTTCAACCCTATTACCGATACCTTAACCAACGACAAAGGTGAGCAAGTAAAACTTGATCCGCCTGTCGGTGACGAATTGCCAGAAAAAGGTTTTGATGTGAAAGACAATGGCTACCAAGCCCCTGCTTCCGATGGTAGCAATGTAAACGTGGTAGTAAAAGAAGATTCTAAAAGACTTCAGCTATTAGCTCCTTTTACGCCTTGGGATGGTAAAAATATTACTGGTGCAAAGCTTTTAATCAAAGCGCTAGGAAAATGTACAACTGACCACATTTCTATGGCTGGTCCATGGTTACGTTTCAGAGGTCATTTAGATAATATTTCTGAGAATTGTTTGATTGGTGCTATCAATGCTTTCGGTGAAGCCACCAACAAAGTGAAAAGTCAATTAACAGGCGAATTCGGTCCTGTGCCGTCCACGGCTCGTGCTTACAAAGCTGCTGGCGTCCCTTCTATTGTTGTGGGTGACCATAACTATGGTGAAGGTTCCTCAAGAGAACATGCGGCCATGGAACCAAGGTTCCTGGGTGTGACAACGGTGTTGGTAAAATCATTTGCCCGTATTCACGAAACCAATTTGAAGAAGCAAGGCATGCTAGGTTTGACTTTCGCTAACGAAGCGGATTATGACAAAGTGCAGGAAGATGATACTATCAACTTCTTAGACCTTGACAAATTCACAGAAGGCAAGCCTTTGAACATTGAGTTTGTACATGCCGATGGCAGCAAAGATGTAATCGTGGCGAACCACACTTACAACGAAGCCCAAATTGGCTGGTTTAAAGCAGGTTCTGCCTTAAATTTAATTAAAGAGGATAACAAAAAAGGATAGGTTTTAAATACTTGTCTCTCGAATTTAGAATAGAAAACAGAAAGCCCGATTCGCAAGAGTCGGGCTTTTTTACTTTTCGAAACACATTGGTTCTTTAAAATAATTTGATCAAATTATTTTAATATCAATTTGGACTAACACTAAATGAACTCGCTCAAACAAAAGATCAAGGTATTACAAACTACCCTTATAGGTTTAACCAATAGGGAAATTACGGTTGCAGATTTTCAAGGATTCATAGCCCAAGCAAAAGCCACCGCTCCAGAATTAAGACCTGCATTTTACAGTAAAGAAGAGCAAAACCAACTTGATTCAATTATAAGGTTTAGAGCGGTTGACGAAAGCTCATTTTCCGAAAGAAGCTTCATGAATACCTCGCCATAGATAGGTACAAATGGCTTGGCTCAGATTGGAACAAAAAAGGGAAATACATTTATGATTTAGATCATAATCGCACTAAAACTTGGTGGATTGATTGAAAAAATAGAGCAAGCAGAGCAGACACCATAAAGTGTCGATCTTCTGTAGCAGGTTCTCCGACTTGTCTGCCTTTGGCAGGACCTGTGACGATTTATAATCAAGGACTCTATCCTTTCTTTATTTTAGCGGTTTTCCCAAACAGATTCTGAAACAAGCTCAGGAGGACTGGTTAAATGATATCTTTCGAATCGTCTACGAACAGGAGCACGTAGACTGCTTCGTGCCTCACAGTGACTTTCAAACAGGCTTTAAAGGTAATTTGACCACACGAAGTGGTCTGGCCAATAAGGCGCCAGTCTACAGAATTAAAGCAGGACTCTTTAGGGTAACTTTCCGGTGGTATTACCCGAATACCATTTTTAATCAATTTTGCTTTCTTCTAACTTACGCACTTGAAATTCGATCCATACCAAATTGATCTTCCCGTTACCGATATCATTGTTGAGGTACAATCCTATCTATCTTCGGGGAATACATTAATCGTCAATGCGCCTCCAGGAGCGGGGAAAAGCACTTTACTCCCATTGGCTTTGCTCGATGAGCCCTGGCGCAAGGGAAAGAAAATCCTGATGCTTGAACCTCGAAGACTAGCCGCAAGAACCATTGCCGAGCGGATGGCTTACTTCCTCAATGAGCCTGTGGGCAAAACAATCGGTTACAGGATTCGTTTCGAAAATCGCACTTCGGAAGACACTAAAATCGAAGTACTTACAGAAGGTATTCTGACTCGAATGATTCAAAGCGATAATGCTTTAGAAAACGTAGCCATGGTTATTTTTGATGAATTCCATGAAAGAAGCATCCATGCCGATGTCGCCTTGGCCCTTTGCCGAGAAGCTCAATCGGTATTACGGCCCGATCTAAGAATCATGATCATGTCAGCCACGCTCAATATGCCGCAACTGACTTCATTGCTGAAAGCACCTTCTGCGATCAGTAAGGGACGACAATATCCTGTAGAGGTACACTATGAAGGCGATATTGACGAATCATTAATGGCTGAGCTTTGCAGTCGCACCATTATTAAAGCCACTAAAAAGCATGAGGGCGATGTATTGGTTTTTCTTCCCGGACAAAGAGAAATCCATAATACCAACGAAATTTTAAGTAGAGAATTGAAAGGCTTTGCAATCCATTTACTTTACGGGGCATTGCCTCAGAATCAGCAAAACGCAGCACTTTTCCCAGATGAAAGTGGCCGAAGAAAAGTGGTTTTGGCAACTTCAATTGCTGAAACC
>JBLIES010000019.1:0-28900 GCA_047633135.1 Roseivirga sp. | reverse complement strand
ATTTCGCTCAAAGAAGCAATTTTTCAATTAACAAATGAATCGTCTAAGCTGTCAAGAGACAACTTAGATTTTTTAAAAACTAAA
Source organism: Roseivirga sp. (assembly GCA_047633135.1). GTDB lineage: Bacteria > Bacteroidota > Bacteroidia > Cytophagales > Cyclobacteriaceae > Roseivirga. The sequence continues at coordinate 28,816 of JBLIES010000019.1, read as the reverse complement.
CAGTAAGTAAAAAAAGAGGATTACCCACAGCACATCTACAAAATGCCAAAAGTCTACCAAGATTTTAAACTTCACTTTTTGATAGGGATTGGTAACGTACATCAACCTCTGCACAGCATCGAGAGAAACCTTATGGCATTTTAACAGAAGGTTTAAGAGGTATATAAGAATAGCGCCCACATGGATAACATGCAAACCAGAAACTACATAGAGATAAGCGCCTGAGCGGTCACCAGAGAAAAGGATGTTATTCTGCTGCAGCTCTCTCCAGCCCAAAAATTGGGTAGCAGCAAAGAATAAACCTAATAAGAAAGTAAGGCCAAGCCACTTTTTTAAATCTTCAATATCATCCTTTTCAAAAGCCGGAATAATTTTAGTGGCCGTAAAACTAGACAAGAGCATCACGATAGTGCTTATGATAAAAGATTTTGGAAAATCAATCTTCAAAAAACTGAAAGCCTCAGAGCGGCTTGCGGTAAACGCCACGACCAAAAACAAGAAAATTATAGTACTCCCAACAAGGCTTACATAGAGCATTAACTGGTGTGGATGCATTTGCTCCATTCTTTTGAAAGCCTCTCGCTTCAAATCAAATTTGACCTTCTCTTTTTTCATTATAAATGTTCTAACAATAAAAGAATCTAAAGTGTTGGAATAAAAGTCTTCTAATTTAAGAAATCACAATTGTAGATGTTCCACGATTAGCGGCAGAATTAATTACATTTGCACCTCTTTTTATAAACGCCTTGAGAGTAAAAGATTTCATAAAGATTTACAGGGAAGACCCTATAATCCAAACCATAGCAGAAAGAACCAAGCCTAATGAGGGCTCACATATTCAGCTGAGGGGTTTGATTGGTAGTTTAGACGCTGTAATAGCCGCTGCTATTTACCAAGAGAATAAGCAAACCTGTCTGTTTGTGATGCACGACAAAGAGGAGGCCGCCTACTTCCACAACGACCTTCAAAACTTGATAGGGGATAAAGAGGTATTACTTTTTCCCACTTCTTATAAGAGGCCCTATCAGTTTGACGAAATAGAAAACGCCAATATTCTTATGAGGGCAGAAATCCTCAACCGCATTAACAACAAAGCTTCAACAGGTGAGTTGATTGTCACCTATCCTGAAGCCCTCACAGAAAAAGTAATCAACAAAAAATCACTCACCACGAATACTTTTACTACCAAGGTAGGCGAAGAAATTGACGTTCAGTTTTTGTCAGAATTACTGATGACTTACGATTTCGAGAAAACAGACTTTGTTTACGAAGCAGGTCAGTTTTCGGTACGAGGAGGCATAGTGGACGTTTACTCTTATGCGCACGACTTGCCTTATCGTTTAGAGCTATTCGGGAAAGAAGTGGAAAGTATCAGGACTTTCGATCCAGTTTCTCAACTCAGCGAAGAAAGTGTAAAGCAAATCAACATCATTCCAAATATTCAAACTAGGCTGCTTCAAGAGGGCCGTCAGTCTTTTTTAGACTTCATTCCAAACAACACGAAACTCTGGTTCAAGGATTATCATCAGACGCTGGACATCATTGATAAGTACTTCGAAAAAGCTTCGAACAGCTTTGATGAGGTACTTTCGGTAACCGATGCTCAAATAGTGCTGAGCCCAGATCAACTATTTGAGACAAAAAAATCCTTCCAAAAAGGAATTGTCAATTTTGTTAAAATAGAATTCGGTAATAGGTTTGGTAGAAAGGTCGACTTTGAATATCGCTTTGAGGGGGAGCCCCAACAATCATTCAACAAAAATTTCGACTTAATCGTAGAAAATTTAGCGCAATGGCAAATGCAGAGTACCACACTGTTGGTTTCTGCAGAATCATTAAATCAGATCAATAGGCTCGAAACTATTTTTACCGAGCTGAACCCGTTAACGCAGGTTCAACCTTTAAATATTGGCTTGAGGCAGGGTTTTATCGACAAAACCTTAAAAATCCTTTGCTACACAGATCATCAGCTTTTTGACCGTTTTCATAAATACAAATTAAAAAACAAACACAGTAAATCCAAGGCACTCACGCTCAAGGAATTGCGCTCTTTACAAGCTGGAGATTATGTAACGCACATAGACCATGGTGTTGGCCGCTTTGCAGGCATGGAAAAAATAGAAGTGAATGGCAATGCTCAAGAATCAATTCGTTTGGTTTACCGCGATGATGACTTATTGTACATAAGCATCCACTCTCTTCATAAAATCTCCAAATATAGTGGCAAAGAAGGCGCTCCGCCTATAATGAGCAAACTCGGCTCACAAGAATGGGAAAACAAAAAATCAAAGGTTAAGAAAAAAGTAAAAGACATCGCCAAAGACTTGATTAGTCTTTACTCCAAACGCAAAGGGGCGCACGGCTTTGCTTTTGCAAAGGATGGCTTTATGCAGGCCGAACTGGAATCGTCATTCATATATGAAGACACTCCCGACCAAGCCAAGGCCACGGATGATATAAAAGCCGACATGGAATTGCCAAACCCAATGGACCGTTTGATTTGTGGAGATGTTGGCTTCGGTAAAACAGAAGTAGCCATCAGAGCCGCATTTAAAGCTTGCGCCAATGGCAAACAAGTAGCTGTTTTAGTCCCAACCACTATTTTGGCGATGCAGCATTTTCGCACCTTTGCAGAACGGCTAGCTAACTTCCCTGTCAATGTAGAGTACATCAATCGTTTCAAAACATCAAAAGAAATTAAAGAAACGCTACAAAGAGTAAAAGAAGGTAAAACTGAAATTCTTGTTGGCACGCATAGAATTGTCAATAAAGACGTTGAGTTCAAAGACCTTGGCCTTTTAATAATTGACGAGGAGCAAAAATTTGGTGTTAAAGTGAAAGATAGACTAAAGGAGTTCAAAGTGAACGTAGATGTGCTTACGCTTACTGCCACTCCAATCCCAAGGACTCTTCACTTCTCATTAATGGGCGCCAGAGATTTAAGCGTAATTGCAACGCCTCCGCCTAATCGCCAACCTGTCACTACAGAAATCCATAGTTTCGATGAGGTCCTAATTAGAGACTCTATTAGTTTTGAGTTAAGGCGAGGTGGCCAAGTGTTCTTCGTTCACAACAGAATCAAAGACATCGAACAAATCGGTAACATCGTTCTAAAACTTGTACCAGATGCACGAATTGGCATCGCGCATGGTCAAATGGATGGTAGTCTTTTAGAAAAGCGGATGGTCAAATTTATCGAAGGTGAATATGACGTATTGATCTCTACGAATATCATTGAATCAGGCCTTGATATTCCGAACGCTAACACTATTATTATCAACCATGCCCATATGTTTGGGCTTTCAGATCTTCACCAAATGCGGGGAAGAGTTGGGCGATCGAATAGAAAAGCGTTTTGTTATTTACTGACTCCACCAACCATTGGTTTAAGTTCTGACTCACGGAAAAGGCTAAGTGCACTCGAGGAGTTTTCTGATTTAGGTGATGGTTTGAAGGTGGCCATGCGAGATCTAGACATTCGTGGAGCTGGAAATTTACTCGGTGCCGAACAAACTGGTTTTATCTCAGACCTAGGCTTCGATATGTATCATAAAATCCTTGATGAAGCAGTTCAAGAACTGAAAGAAACCGAGTTTAAAGAGCTTTTCTATCATGATTTAGTAAAAGAGGCCGCAGAAGCCGTAAAGGTGGATACCTTGATAGAGACAGACTTAGAAATTTTAATTCCGGAGACCTACGTTTCGAATATTTCTGAACGACTGGGGTTGTACTCCAAAATAGATAACATAAAAACTGAGGCTGACCTGGATAAGTTTATCAGTAATCTTAAAGATAGATTCGGTCCATTGCCAGAACCGGTAAAAGATTTGACTGAAACTGTTCGTCTTAGATGGTTAGCCGAAAAACTCGGCTTCGAAAAAGTGCTTATTAAGAATGAGGGTCTAAAATGCTATTTCTTGCCTTCAGATAATGAACGCTATTTTCAGTCCGCAGCCTTCGGAAAAGTGCTAGGCTATGTGCAGACTCATTCTAAGAAATGCCAAATGAAGGAATACAAAACTCGCCTGATTCTAAGAATAGACGAGGTTTTGACCATTCATGATGCTATTGAGATTCTTAAAGACATGAGCTAAGCCCTACTGGGGCTAAAAGCTCATTAAGTCTTTGAATTTAAGTGTTTGCCTGCGCGAAACATCAATCTCTTCTCCACCCTTCATGTAGATTCTTAGACTTCCGCTAAACCAAGGCTCAATTCTTTCAATCCACTTTAGATTAATAATCTGTTGTCTGTTGGCCCTAAAGAAGGTTTTCTCATCAAGGCGAGTTTCTAAGTAGTTAAGCGTTCTGGTAATCATAGGTTTCGATTTATCGAAATAAACAGTGGTATAATTACCGCTAACTTCGAAAAGCCTAATTTCAGAAAGTTGTACAAACCAGCATTTTTCACCGTCTTTCACGAAGACTTGATCATTCATGGTCAGTTTATCACCAGCGTTTTCTTGACCTATTTCTTTCTTTTCTACTTTCTCAATCACTTTAGAAATGGCCCCCGCTAGGCGATCCTTTTGGACGGGCTTCACCAAATAATCTAGTGCATTATATTCAAATGCTTTTAGGGCATACTCATCATAAGCAGTAGAAAAAATAACCTCTGGCACAACTTCAAGCTGCTCAAGTAAATCGAAGCCTGTTTTTCCAGGCATTTGAATATCTAAAAATATTAAATCAGGTTTTAGTTCTGCAATTTTTTCCATGGCCTCTTCTACACTAGCCGCTTCGCCAACTACTTGAACATTATCAAACTCGGCAAGTAACCTTTTCAACTCATTACGAGCTAACCTTGAATCATCGATAACTAAAGTTTTCATATCTAAAATTTTTAACTATGTACTTAATAATGGAATTTTAACCGTTGCACAAACCACGTTTTCATTCATGTTTTCCACAACTAAAGAAGCCTTATCGCCATACAGCAGTCTCAACCTCTCCTTAGCATTGGCGATTCCTATCCCCCTTCTTTTTGGAGACTCCTGCAACTTCATTTGACCTGTATTTTTAACGTATATGGTTAGAAACCCCGAAACAACTTTAGACTCTACTATCACTTCCCCACCATTTGGCAAATTGTTAATGCTATGTTTGATTGCATTTTCCACCAGCGTTTGAATCATCATGGGAGGCACTAAAATTTCTTTGGTCTTCTTATCCATTAATAAATGATAAATGAGCCTTTCTTCTAATTGAATAGATTCCAAGTTTAGATAATCGGCTACCACTTCCATCTCTTTATCGAGACTCACTTTTTCATAAGGATCAAATTGAATGGAAAATCGAAGAAGATCTGAGAGGTGCGTAATTGAATCTCTTGCTTTTTCTGCATCTTCGATCACTAGAGACCTAATATTGTTCAAGCTATTAAAAATGAAGTGAGGGTTAATTTGAGATTTTAATACGCTTAACTCTGCGTCCTTTACCGTTGCTTGCAGTTTCCATTTTTCAATTTCTACTTCTCTATTCTTCTGAAGAAACTGATAGGCGAAATAAATAGCCGACCAACAGAGAAAATACATAGCATAGCTTGCAATGAAACTAAAACTTATCAGGACTAAAATTTGGGGACTGAAAAATTTTTGATTTGCCTCGCGCAACTTTTCCATTGTAGTATCATCGACCCCTTCCAAGGTTGGTAGCCCCGTAAGACGGTCTGTAATAGTTGGGTCAATCTTTACTAAAATTACGACCGATAAAATTCCAACCAAAAAGCCTAAAATTGCCAATACAGTCCCTTGAATAATACTGCTGACAATTACCCTTGGGATTAATTTTACGATAGTAAAATCCTTCCAGCATCTCTTTTTTACATACAGCCGACACAGGTGGCTTATTAATATCCCAAATAGAATGCTAGAGACAGTGGCAATAACAGACGCAGCGAAGGGCAGCATAAACGAAAGAGCAAAAAGACTAGTAACGTGTAAACCACCCCAGCCTCCAATCTGCAACATCCAATAAAGCTGATTCTTTTTCATAAAGGTAAAACAAGTCGTTTTTCAACTGTTGACCTCATTCAATTAATTGAATGGTCAATAGGATGGATTAAGCGCTTTATGTCAATGCTCGGTAAATAAAACAAACTAAAATCAATTAGATAAGTATCCCTTCTTTGGCTTGCCAATACGCCTAAGCATTACGCCAATTGAGGTTTTAATATATAAATTTAAAATAACACCTATTAGACTGACGTTCTGAATTCACAATGTACGTTAAAGGGCTTTGTTAAAGAACGAGGATAACTGTATATTCGCTGCCTTAATTCACCTAATAGCGTTAATTAATCATTGCTTTCATGAAAAAAATAGTTGGGTTTTTGAAGATTACAGTATTTATACTGCTGTCTACTTCAGTTTTATCTTCTTGCTTCTTAATAAAAAGGAAAGGTGGCGGAGTGAGTACTACCACGGGAATGGCCTATGGCGACTCTAATGATACATTAAGATTTACACCTTTTGACACTAAAAACTTACCGAATCCTCCAGGTATGTTATTTGTTCAAGGAGGTAGAACAGTGCTTGGTTCATTCGAAGAGGATTTATTCGGTTCAAGAGATAATATTGAAAGAACCGTTACAGTGAATTCGTTCTACATGGATGAAACCGAAGTCACAAATAAGGATTGGAAGGAATATGTAAAGTATCAATTCAATCCAATTGTAGAAGGTATAGGAGACGACTATGACGTTGCTGATGACCCAAATAACCCATTTTTATCGGCTACCAAATCTCACAACGGTCTTGAACTAACAGATTTAGTGCCCAACGATAGCGTTTGGCAAAGCGACTTCTCTTTCAACGATGTTTATAGTGAAAACTACTACAGTAACCCTGGCTATAATAATTACCCAGTGGTTGGTGTAACTTGGAGACAGGTGGTAGACTATGCGAAATGGAGAACTGATGCTGTTAATTACAATATCATTAACCAGTTAGAGTTCGAAGATTTACCAGACGAATATAAGCTAGAGTTTTACAACCCAGATGGCACTCTCCAAGTCCTTGGTGGTGGTGGTGGGGAGAATACCTCAGCCGATGGTGCCGTTCAGCTTACACTTCAAGAGATTGATGATCTGCAACAAGATCAAATTGCATTCATTAACAGTAACAAGAAGAAATTTATCGAAAGAGGTTTATACCTTCCAGAATTCAGATTACCGAATGAAGCGGAGTGGGAGTATGCAGCCAAAGCCACAGTAGGGACACAATACTTAGACGAAAACGAAGAATACGGTAGAATTTATCCTTGGGATGGCAGGGGTGTAAGAAACCCATATGGTAAAGAGCGGGGTTCTATGCTTGCCAACTTTAAAAGGGGTCGAGGTGACTATGCTGGTATTGCAGGTAGCGTTAACAATGACGGTGATGTAATTCCAAGAGCAGTTGGAGGCTATGAGCCCAATGATTTTGGACTCTACAATATGGCTGGAAACGTGAGCGAATGGGTGAATGATACCTATAGACCACTATCATTCCAAGCTTTTGACGATTTGAACCCTGTTCGTAAGGATGGTACCGGGGATCCTGAAGAGTTGTACGGCTTTGGAGAAAACAGAAATGACTTCAGGTCTCTCATCAACGATAGAGCTAAGGTATATAAAGGCGGGTCTTGGAAAGACGTAGCCTACTGGATGTCACCTGGAACGCGTAGATTTTTAGACCAAGATAAAGGAACAAATACGCTAGGCTTTAGATGCGCGATGATTTCAATTGGATTCGTAGAAAAATAAAGGCTTTTCTCGGTTGTTAGCAACAGAAATTATAAAATCAAGGCTCAACTCAGGTTGAGCCTTTTTTATTGAGTAGCAGCAATTACACCAATACTAAGCTCGGTGATACCTGCTTGTTGTAGTTGCTCGCCACAGGCGATTAATGTAGCACCTGTTGTCAATACGTCATCCACTAAAAGCACACGCTTATTCGCAACCATACTTGGCAGAATCACCTCAAAAATCGATTTCACATTTTCTTGCCTTTCCATCCTCGTTTTCCTCGTTTGAGTTTCACTAGCCTCAATTCTTGCCAACGCATTTACAACATCCGTTTTTAAAACCTCTGACAAACCTTTGGCAAAAGCCTCGCTTTGATTGTACCCTCTTTTCCTTTGCCTAGATGTGTGCAATGGTACTGGAACAATCAGGTCAAACTCAACTTGGAAACCAGCTACCATTAAATCATGACCAAACCACCTCCCGAGCATAATGCCAACCTCTTCTTTATGATTGTATTTCAATTCATGTAATAACTTCTGCACGATACCCTTTTTATGGAAGTGCAGGTATGCCAATAAGTGCTTATAATGGATCGATCCAGCGAGTATTTGTTCAATATGCGTAACCTCAATTTTATAATTGTTAGTTTTTGGTAATTGATATTGGCAAGTTGGACAAATATGCTGAACTCCTTGAGGCAGAGACTCTTCACACCCGATACAAATGCTTGGGAAAAAAAGAGCAACAAAATCTTCGAAGAATGACCCTAATCCGTTTGGCATATGATAATCGAAAGTATATTTGATTAAAATATTAAGGTAATGACTATAGTAGAAGAATTCAATGATTATCGGTCTAAAATGAATGAAAAGATACTTGATGAGAACAATATTGTCTTAAAAAGATTATTCAATTTAGACACTAACACTTTTGCCCCCTCTGCATTAGATACTAAAGTGAAAGAATTGATTGGGCTCTCGAGCTCAATGGTTTTACGATGCGATGACTGCGTGAAGTATCATTTAGGCAAATGCCATGACGAAGGAGTAACCACAAAAGAGGTGTTTGAAGTTTTTTCAATTGCCACAATCATAGGAGGAACTATTGTGATACCTCATTTAAGAAGAGCCGTTGAATACTGGGAAGCGCTAAATAATGTATAAAAAGGACCTAGAATTACAGATGAATTGGGTCAAGGTACTTTCTCAGGTCGAAAAAATGATCGGGACAAGACCTAAAGATCTCAATGGAGTCCTTTTTTTGATAGGTGTCCAAGAGCTAGGTCATGGCAAAAAAACCTTTAGTAAGGAAGAAAAGCAAGACCTACTGCATATTGCCATCTGCAAAGTCTTAAGTCTATCAGGGTTCTATGAACTAGAAGGAGTGGATGAGCAAGGATGGCCACACTGGAAAAGTATCAAGCCTTTACCTCATTTCGATCTACTAGATCAAGAAAAGCTACTAAAGATGCACGTGGTTGAGTACTTTGAAACTGAATTAAAACTCATACTATGAAAATCATAAGCTACAACGTCAATGGAATTAGGGCTGCAATGAAGAAAGACTTTGTAGGTTGGCTAAAAGAAGAAAACCCTGATATACTTTGCTTGCAAGAACTTAAAGCCTTGCCTGAACAAGTAGAAACATCTTTCTTCGAAGATTTAGGATACCATCTCTATTGGGAACCAGCAGAGAAAAAGGGATATAGCGGTGTCGCTATATTCTCAAAGGTCAAACCGCTTCACGTGGAACATGGCTGTGGGAACCCTCTTTACGACTTTGAGGGAAGGGTTATTCGGGCCGATTTCAAAGACTTTTCAGTAATGAGTGTCTATATGCCCAGTGGTACGACAGGTGATATTCGCCAAGATTTTAAATACCAATGGCTAGCGTTTTTCTTTGAATACGCTCTACAATTAAAAAAGGAGTACCCAAACCTTATAATTTCAGGAGATTACAACATTGCGCACCAAGAGATTGACATCCATAACCCTGCCTCTAATAAAAATTCCTCCGGCTTTTTACCCGAGGAACGGACTTGGCTAACCAAGTATGCAGCCGCTGGCTTTATAGACTCCTTTAGAATGTTTAATCAAAATCCTGAAGAGTATTCTTGGTGGAGTTATCGCGCCAACTCCCGCAACAATAACAAAGGCTGGAGAATCGATTACCAGATGGCCTCTACAGAAATGAAAGAAAGATTAGTGAGTGCAGACATCCTCAATCAAGTAATACATTCCGATCATTGCCCAATTGTCCTAGAGATTCGATGATTTAAATTGTATATTTCTCCGTTAGTCAACTCTTAAACAATCAAAAAAGCTTTTTACTCGTAATAAGGGTATAAGGAAAAGATAAGATGGGTTCAAATCAGGCGATAAAGGAACAACTTCAGGCGTATAAAAGGAAGTACTATACCAATAGGCTGCTCAAGGGCACCATTCTATTCTTAGCCTTTTGCCTTACATTATTCATTGCAATCAATGTATTTGAATTTTCACTAAGATTGAATGGTGGTTCAAGGGCCATCGTATTTTATTCCTTCCTCACCGCCATTGCAACACTATTCGTCATCTTTGTAGCAAAAAACATCTACCTTTTAAAATACTCAGGCCAGAATATCAGTAATGAACAAGCGGCCATTCAAATTGGAAATTACTTCCCAGAAATTTCAGACAAACTTCTGAATATAATACAATTAGAAAAGTTAAATCATCAGGAAAGCGAGTTACTAATTGCTAGTATACAGCAAAAAAGTATTGAAGTAAGTAAGGCTTCTTTCACCCAAGCAGTTGATTACAGTGAGAATAAAAAGTACGTAAAATATGCCGTCATCCCGTTAACGGCCATAATCCTACTCCTGCTATTTACCCCAGAACTTATCACCGACAGTTCATCCAGAATACTTAACTACAATACAGAATACCTGCCTGAGGCACCATTCTCAATTGACGTAGACAACAACCAACTCACCGCCTTCAAAGGCGAAAACTATGATTTACGTGTATCAATAGTAGGTAACTCCATACCTCAAAACCTTTATATCTGGAATAACAATAGAAAAGTCAAAGCCAATAAAACAAGTCCCAATACATTTCAATATACTTTTAATCGGCTTCAAACCTCCACAGAATTCTCTATAGAGGCAGAAAATGTAGCTTCTCCGATTTATAAAATCACTGTTGTTTCAAGGCCTTCATTAGACCTATTCTATTTAGAGCTCGACTTCCCTAGTTATTTGAATAAGCCTTCAGAAAGAATTGAAAACTCAGGTAACCTCGCTATTCCCGAAGGCACCAAAGTGACTTGGAACTTTAATACTCAAAACACAGACAATGTAAGCCTTCAATTTGAGGAAGAAGATAAAAAGCAACTTGCCCAACAAGGAAGTTCAAACGAATATACTTTCAATAAAAAATTCATCAGATCAAGTAAATACTCCATTCAGCTTCAAAATGAATTCAGCACAAATCGGGATTCATTAATTTTTGGTATCGAGGCCATCAAAGATCGCTATCCTGAAATTAAGCTCGACCAGTACCAAGACACCGTTCTCTTTCAAAGTGTAGTATTGGGTGGCAACATTAACGATGACTACGGCTTCTCCTCACTTTCAGTGTTCTTTAAATATAACAACGATAAAGAATTCACGAAGTCTTCCTTACCGGTGAACACTATCCCTAATAATCAAAGCTATTATAAAATTCTCACTCTTGACTCTTCCAAAATCAAGGCAGGAACAGAGTTTCAATACTATGCGCAGGTAACAGACAATGACGGTGTCAATGGTGCTAAATCGGTTAAAACTGCCACCTATACTTTTAAAATCCCCTCCATCGATGAGATTGAAGATGAGATTGACAAATCAAGTCAGCAGGTCCAAAATGAAATTGACAACACACTTAAAGAAGCGAAAGAACTCAATAAAAAACTGACTGAGGTTGACGAGCGTCTAAAAACAAAAAAGGAACTTGATTGGCAGGACGAAAAAATGATGCAAGATATACTTAAACAAAAGGAAAAGCTTGCCAACAAATTAGACGAACTGAAAAAAGAAAACCAACTCAACAGCTTAAAAAAAGAACAGTTCTCGCCTCAAAACGAGAAGATTCAAGAGAAAATGCGCCAGCTCCAAGAACTCATGAATAATGTGCTTGACGATGAAACCAAGAAAATGTATGAGGAGCTAAAACAGCTCCTTGAAGAAAAAGCTGACATCACTGAACTACGAGAGCAAATCGAACAAATGAAGAATGAAGGCGGAGACTTAGAGCAAGAACTAGAACGCACATTAGAACTCTTCAAAAAACTACAGTTTGATATGAAACTTGATCAAAGCATTAAAGCACTCGAACAATCAATAGTGGATCAAAAAAAACTACTATCAGACACGGAGAATAAGCAAAATCAGAGCGATTCATTGAGTAACCGACAGAAAGACTTACAAAATAAACTGGATGACCTCGAAGAAAAGATGAATGAACTGCAGGAGCTCAATCAAGACAGAAAAAATCCCGATGCGTTGCCTAAAGACCTGACAGAACAATTCGATGAAATCAAGGAAGAACAACAAACGGCCCTGAACGAACTCGATAAGGAAACCACTCAAACGAACGAAGAAAAGGAAGAAGGACCAGCGGAGAAAGAAACAAAAACCGAAGAAGACAAAAGTGATCAGTCTGACGAAGACCCATCTAATTCAAGATCTAAAGCACAAAAGGCCCAAAAAAAGGCCTCCGATAAAATGGAGGATTTAAAGAAAAGCCTTCAAGCCATGCAAAGTGGAGGTGAACAAGAGCAAGTTGAAGAAGACCTAGCATTCATGAAAGAATTAGTTGATAACTTAGTCACCCTCTCTTTCAATCAAGAGTCCTTGATGACTCAATTCCGTGAGGTAAGAGAAAGCGACCCTCGCTATATAGATTTAAGTCAAGAACAATTAAAACTGAAAGATGACTCTAAAATTATTCAAGATAGCCTAGTTGCTCTTTCTCAACGAGTATTTCAAATCTCTTCGTTCGTCATGAGAGAACTCAGTGACATGAACCGTCAAATGGATGGATCATTAGCGGCTTTAAAGGAGAAAAGGGTTCAAGAAGCAACCGGCAAGCAACAGTTTACCATGACGGCCATTAACAATCTTGCATTACTTTTGGATGATATCGTGCAACAGATGCAAAATCAGATGGCAGGCCAGAAAGGCAAGGGAAAAAAATCCAAAAACAAACCAATGCCTGGCGGCTTAAGTGATCTTCAAAAACAGCTCAGTGAACAAATAAAGGAATTACAAAAAAGCGGCAAATCTGGCCGACAACTCTCAGAGCAACTGGCTAAACTCGCAGCAGAACAGGAGAGACTAAGAAACGCATTAGAAAACTTCGAACCTGGCATAGATGGCAACGGGCTTGGTGAAAAGATTGATCGACTGATTGATCAAATGGAAAAGAATGAAGAAGATTTAATTAACAAGAACCTTACTAAAGAGACCGTAGAAAGACAACAAGAAATATTAACCCGTTTACTCGAAGCCGAAAACGCAATCAATGAGAGGGGTCAAGACGATGAACGAAAAGGAGAAACGGCCTACAACTACGAACTTTCTATCCCAGCGTCTCTGAACGAATACTTAAAGGAGAAAGAAAAAGAGATTGAATTGCTAAAAACCATACCGGCCAAGTTAAATCTCTACTATAAAGGAGAAACTAACAAGTACTTCAAAAAAATTAAACGACAAAACTAATCCTAATCAATGAACACAATCAGCATTGAAATACCCTCTATGATAGAGAACATCAGAATTGTCGAAAGCTTTATTGACAATACTAAAGAGAAGTACAAACTGAACGATGACGTCTACGGAAACATCATGATTGCCGTAGTAGAGTCCGTAAACAATGCCATTATTCATGGCAACAAATTAAATAAAGAAAAGTCGGTTGAACTCTCGATGTCACTTGACGACACATCGGTCGTTTTTACCGTCAAAGACCAAGGTAACGGATTCAATACCAATGATTTACCAGATCCTACCTCACCTGAAAATTTGACAAAGACTGGCGGCAGAGGTATTTTTCTGATGAAGCACCTTGCTGACGAAGTTTCATTCAAAAACGATGGTCAGCAAGTAGATCTGACTTTCTATCTAGGGTAGTGGCGGCCATTAAATTCTTTGTTGAAGAGATAGATTTTTCTCTTACGGCTAAAAGAAATCTCCATACTTGGCTCTTAGAGGTTGCCCTATCAGAAAAACATCAAATATCGGCATTAAGCTATATCTTCTGTTCAGATGAATATCTACTCGATATTAACAAACAATACCTCAATCATAACTATTATACAGATGTAATCACATTTGATAATAGTGACGATGATAATGAAGAGATAGAAGGAGACATATTCATCTCCATAGACAGAGTCAAGGATAACGCACTAGAAAACAAAAGTACATTCGCTCGTGAACTGCACCGAGTAATGGTGCACGGTTTACTACATCTCTTAGGATATCGAGATAAGTCTGAGGAAGAGATACTCGAAATGAGAGAAAAAGAAGAAGCTTATCTATCTTTGCAGAAATTCTAAAAGCCTGTTCCACGTGAAACATTATTCCTCAATACTTAAGAGTGTTCCACGTGGAACGTCAAAATATATAAACAATGTTTGAAAAGTACGATGTTATTGTAGTAGGAGCAGGGCATGCGGGTTGTGAAGCGGCACACTCAGCAGCCACAATGGGCTCTAAAGTTTTATTGGTGACCATGAACATGAACACCATTGCACAAATGTCCTGCAACCCCGCCATGGGTGGTGTTGCTAAAGGACAAATTGTTAGAGAAATAGACGCACTCGGTGGAATGTCTGGTATCATCAGTGATAAATCCATGGTGCAATTTCGCATGCTTAATAAATCTAAAGGCCCTGCCATGTGGAGCCCAAGAGTACAAAGCGACAGAATGAGATTCGCTGAAGAATGGCGATTGGCCTTAGAAGCCAACAAGAACATTGACTTTTGGCAAGAGATGGTAAGCAATATTCTAGTAGAGGAGAATAAAGTAATTGGCGTAGTCACCTCGATGGGTATCGAAATACACGCCACCACAGTGATCCTTACCAATGGTACTTTCCTTAACGGCATTATACATATTGGAGAAAAACAGTTTGGCGGTGGCCGAACTGGCGAAAGAGCCGCCACGGGCATCACAGAACAACTAGTAGAACTAGGCTTCGAAGCTGGAAGAATGAAAACCGGTACACCACCAAGAGTAGACGGCCGATCCTTAGACTATTCTAAAATGGAGGAGCAGCATGGCGATATACTTCCTGGCAAGTTTTCATTCTCTGAGGCTACCCAGCCACTCACAAAGCAACGCAGCTGCTTTATTACTTATACCAACCCTGAAGTACACGCCATACTAGAAACTGGCTTCGATAGATCTCCAATGTTCAATGGAAGAATTCAGGGCATTGGACCTAGATACTGCCCTTCAATAGAAGATAAAATCAACAGATTTGCTGAACGCACAAGACATCAAATCTTCGTTGAGCCAGAAGGTTGGGATACCGTAGAAATCTACGTTAATGGATTTTCATCATCCTTGCCAGAAGACATACAGTTCAAAGCCATACGGAAAATCGCTGGCTTCGAAAATGCTAAAATGTTCAGGCCTGGTTATGCAATTGAATACGATTACTTCCCACCAACACAACTCAACCTAAGCCTAGAAACCCATATTATTCAAAACCTCTTTTTCGCAGGACAAATAAATGGAACTACCGGGTATGAAGAAGCTGCATGCCAAGGTTTAATCGCTGGAATTAATGCGCATAGAAAAGTAAATCAGCTAGATGCATTCACGCTTAAACGATCCGAAGCCTATATTGGTGTGCTCATTGATGACCTCATCAATAAAGGGACAGACGAACCTTATAGAATGTTCACCTCAAGAGCCGAATATAGAATTCTTCTCCGTCAAGATAACGCAGATATTCGCTTAACCGAAAAGGGATATACTATAGGATTGGCTTCAGCGGAAAGATTAAAAAACACACAAGCCAAAGAGAAATCCATCGCTGTTCTTCTTAACGATTTAAATCAGAAAAAAATAGACCCTAAGGATGCCAACCCAGTACTCGATCAGCTTGGAACATCAAGACTAGAACACAGAACCAACTACGCTAAACTACTAAAAAGGCCACAAATCAATATTCAAGACCTACCAGCATTTGATAAACAAATGGCCGATTATCTGTCGAAATATGATCCTGAGATCTTAGAGCAAGCGAATATTCTAGTGAAATATGAAGACTATATAGCCAAGGAAGAAAAACTTGCCCATAAAATCACAAGTCTTGAAGACCTTAGTATCGAAGGAACATTTGACTTCGATACGATCACCGCACTGTCCGCAGAGGCAAGAGAAAAGTTCAAGAAAGTCAAACCCGGCACCATTGGCCAAGCTTCCAGGATCAGCGGGGTGTCACCCGCAGATATATCTGTACTTATGGTCTATATGGGAAGGTAAAAATGATTGTTCTGAAAACATGTCCGCTTTGTGGCTCGTCTGATATACACCATCACATGACCTCTAAGGATTACTTTTTGTCACAAGAAGCATTCACAATAGATTCATGCCTCAACTGTAAATTACGATTCACTAACCCACGGCCACAAACGACAAACCTTAGCAAGTACTATCAGTCAGACAACTATATCTCACATTCAAATCAGTCGAATGGCCTAATTAATCGGCTTTATCAAATAGTCCGTAAGCGTACGCTAAAGCAAAAATTTCGTCTGCTCTCTAAGCACCTCAGTCATCAGGCCGGTATCCAACATTTAGACTACGGCTGTGGCACCGGTCATTTTATCCAATTTGCTGCTAAGCGTGGTTGGAAATCCATTGGATATGAGCCCGACAATCGAGCGCAAACATTACCTAATCCACTCATTTTCAATAGTTTAGATTCCGTTAATTCGAATGCTCCATATGATGTCATTACACTCTTTCATGTATTAGAACATGTGAGCGATCTAAACAAGACCATCGACAATCTTTTAGCTATGCTCAAGACCGATGGCATCCTTCTATTGGCGCTACCCAACCCTGAATCGTATGACGCCCAACACTACCAAGAGCAATGGGCTGGTTATGATCTACCCAGACATCTTTACCATTTTAACCGGAAGAGCGTAGGATACCTAGCACAAAAACATGGCATTAGAATTGAGGAAATCAGTGCGATGGTGTATGACAGTTTCTATGTAAGCATGTTGTCTGAAAAATATAGAAATGCTAAGGGAAGACTTATAAAAGGAATCACACAAGGGCTCATATCCAACATGTCAGCAATGCATAATATGCAGTACAGCAGTCTTATCTACATCATACGAAAATGAAAACTGGACAAGCCCTTATAATAATATTAGCAATAACAGTACTCACCTGCGCTAGAATAACATCTCCCACCGGTGGCCCTAAAGACAACACTCCGCCCCAGTTGATCACGTCTATCCCACGAGATGGACAAACGCAATATACGGGCAATACAATATTACTACAATTTGATGAGGCAATCACAACCAAGGCAATTGAGGGGAAACTCATAGTTACCCCACTTATCCAAGGAACATTCAAGGTAAAAGTCAGACGCAACACAGTGCTACTCAGCTTCGATTCCGCCTGGGCTGAAAACACAACATACACGCTAAACTTTGGCAATACAATACAGGACTTGAACGAATCAAACATCCCAAAAAATCTCTACCTCAGCTTCGCCACTGGCAATACCATTGATTCACTCAGTATAAGCGGAGTCGTTAAAAACCTCTATACAGCAGAACCTGTAGAAGATGCCCTCGTCTCCATATATCCAATCACTGACAGCTTAAATATCACAAGCGGTGCAGCGTCCTACTTCACAAAAACTGATTCAGCTGGACAATATACCTTCAAAAATTTACCCTCTGATAAATTCTACCTCTACAGCGTTAAGGACAAGAACAATAACTTCAAAGCAGACACAGAAAAAGAACTTTACGGTTTCCTCAATGATACTATTGACACAAGGAGCAATCCTGTCTCTAAGGATATCTATTTACAGGGCCTGAATACTACGCCTCTTGCCATTAAGTCTGCACGGCACTCAGCCCAATACTTTGAAATTACATTTAACAAGTCACTAATTTCATTCGCGGCCCAAGCTCTAAACCAAGACAGTCTTCTGCATATCCAAAAAAGCCCTGAACTCATCCGATTCTATAACCTCAACGAATCCGTGGGAGATTCTATAAAAATAGTGATTACAGCCAACGACTCGATCAACAGCCACCTTAGCGACACGCTACAATTATACTTTAGGGCGTCTGATATTCCGTACGAAGCTGTCAGTATCGCTATGGAACCTACAGGCGGCTCAGTGCTTGATACTATAAATTTAGCCTTGCAATTCAATAAGCCTATTCGCTACTTTAATAGCGATAGTGTTCTTGTCCAAAAGGATACTATTACATTTTTAGTGCTGCCCTCCCCACCTCAATGGAACCAATCTCGAACCCGAGTTGAATGGAAGTTAGTCACTCAGGATTACATTCAGCAAAACGAAAAACTCAACCTACGGTTCAAAAAGGGGGCATTCATCACGATAGAGAATGACACAGTGGGCCAAGAACAGAAAATATTCCAAATCATTAAGGGGGTAGATTCTGGCCTCATCAAAGGCACTATCACTTCCGATACACCGCACTATATTATACAACTTTTATCATCTCAAGGTAAACTTATACGCGAAGTAAGAAATACATCCGCATACAGTTTTGGTGGATTAAATGCAGGTAACTACGAAATTAGAGTCATCACCGATGGCAACAATAATGGCAGGTTTGATATTGGTAATATTCTCACCAGAGCAATCCCTGAAACAATCATTTACTACCGAGATCCAGTGAATAAAACAAAAAATATTTCCGTAAAAAAGAACTGGGAGGTCAGTGAAATCGATGTAACCATCACTGTGAATAAATAGATATCACTGTTCATAAACATGGGCATAACCATTGACTTAATGGCAGTTTTCAACATACAATGAATTGAGTAACGCTTGAACTAATCAAAAGCACCACCCTTTGCATAAAGTCCACAACTTCATCCACAATATTTTCGTGGAAGTCTCTTATCAACATAATCAAGCGTTATCCACCATATATAATTAAACTATTCATTATCAATAATTTATAAACAGCTCTAATGTGGACAAGATTTTAGTTGTGTACCGAGTACAAACAATTATTGAGAATAAATGTGGATGGGGAGTTTATCCACATATCCACACCTTTAATAAAGAGTAGGTATCTTTTATCAAATAATTATTTATAATTACTACAGTGTTGATAATGTTAATAACCATGAGGAAACTACTGATCTTACTTGCCCTATGCTTCGCATCAAACTTTAGCTTCGCTCAAGTAAGCGACCCAATTGCGTTGGCTAATGAGTATTATGAGCAAGGCGATTTAGAGAAAGCAAAACAGGAGTATGAAAAATTAATTAAGGATAAAAACAACATCCCTAGAATTCATGAAAACTATCTCAAGTTGCTTATCACCGAACAAGAGTTTTCAGGAGCAGAGAAATACCTAGAAAGGTTAATTAAAGACAATCCTGAAAACTTCTTCTATCAGGTAGATTTAGGAATGCTGTATTGGGGTCAGAAGAATAAACCTAAAGCCAATAAGGTCTTTAATGCCATCATCGATGATCAAGCAAAAGATGCCGCAGACAAGGGAAGAACCAATGGTATCAGACTTTTAGCACAAACATTTTTTGAAAAGAATTTGAGAGCAATCGCTTTGGAGACTTATAATCGTGGAAGAATAGCAATGAATAGACCCGATATGTTCTCTCTTGAGCTTGCTAATGCTTATCGCTTGATGAATAAGAAGGAAAGTATGATCAAGGAGTACATCACGTTTTCAAAGTCACAGCCACAAAATCTTAATTATGTTAAAAACTCATTTCAAAGTGTTTTAACTGAGCCGGAAGACCTAGACACCCTGCAAACCATTCTATATGACAATATTCAAGAAGACGCTGGAAACCCGATCTATAATGAACTTTTAGTTTGGACACATTTACAGCAAAAGGACTTTTCTGCGGCCCTAAGACAAGCACGCGCTTTAGACAGAAGACTTCAAAATAATGCAGAGAACATTCTCAATGTAGGATTGATAGCATTCAGAAATAATGACTTTAAAAGCGCAACAAAAGCATTTGATTATATCATCAATGAATTCAAGGACAGTCCTAACTATAATTTGTCCAAGAAATATGTTCTGCTTTCAGAAGAAGAAGTGATTAAACAAACATATCCTGTCAGTAAAGAGGCCGTTGTTGCGTTAATAGCTAAATATGATGAGTACAAATCAACCTCTCGCGATATATTTACAATAATGGATTCCGAAAGAAGAATCGCTTTGCTTTACGCATTTCAGTTAAATGAGATACCAATATCAATCCAGATACTTAAAGAGATAATAGCCAAACCCGTAGGCAAGCAAAGGATTATTGCAGAATCGAAAATGGATTTAGCTGATATTTATTTATTGAATGAAGAGCCATGGGAGTCGATTCTTTTATATGCTCAGGTCGAAAGAATGTTTAAAGATGAACCACTGGGCTATGAGGCTAAGCTAAAGAGCGCCAAGCTTTCCTATTTCAAGGGCGAGTTCGAATTGGCTCAGAGTCATTTGGATATTCTGAAGCTAGCCACCTCAAGAGAAATAGCCAATGACGCCTTAAACCTGAGCATACTAATAAAAAATAATACCGTATTCGATTCTACAGATGTGGTGATGCAAGCCTATGCGAATATCGAATTGATGTTGTTTCAGAGTAATAAATCAGAGGCAATCAAAGCATTGGACCTTATGCTTGAAATGTACCCTAAACATTCAATTGTAGATGAAGTTTATTTTCTTAAAGCTAGGACGCAACGCGAATTGGGTCTCTTTAGTGATGCCTTAGCTTCCTTAGAAAAAATCAATGTTGGGTATTATTTCGAAATTTTGGGAGATGATTCATTATTCCTTACGGGAATCATTCTAGAAGAGGATATTAAAGATGGTGAGAAGGCCATGCAGGTGTATTTAGACTTGCTGAATAAATTTAAAGGGAGTATTTATGTCTCAGAAGCTCGAAAGAGGCTTAGAGAACTCAGAGGAGATTTTGGATGATTTTCCATACACGCACTTTATTATTATAAACAACATTTGTAACCTAAGACATGATTCCAGCTACGCGTTTATTTGAGCTTTTACCTATTCAGTTGGAGCAATATAACCTTGATGTTTGTTTTGCCGATAAGATGAACGGTCAGTGGAGAAAGTTTTCCACTCAGGAAACCATCAAGATTTGTAATGAACTGTCCTATGGCCTTATCGCCCTGGGAATTAATCCAGGCGATAAAGTAGCCACGATCAGCGAAAATAGAACGGAATGGACTTTTGCAGATATCGCCATTCAGCAAATTGGTGCCATAGGCGTCCCAATGTATCCTACCATAACTAAAGACGACTACGCTTACATTTTTGAACACTCAGAAGCTAAGCTGGTATTTGTTTCTACACAAGAAATATACCTTAAGGCTACGGCAGCGGTACAAAAAGCAGGCCTGAACATTAAGATTTATACCTTTGATGAGATAGGCCAAGTTCATTGGAAAAGTATAAATAAAAGTGCAACCCCAGCGCTTGAATTAGAAGTTGAAAAGAGGAAATCGCAGATCGGCACTCACGATATGGTCACAATTATTTATACTTCGGGAACAACAGGCAAGCCTAAAGGTGTGATGTTGTCCCATGATAATATCCTTTCTAATTCAAGGGCGGTGTCACAAAGAGCCGAATACGAAAAAGGAAAAGACAGAGTACTTAGTTTTTTACCGTTGTGTCACATATTTGAAAGAACAGCCATTTACTTTTATTTGCATTTAGGGCTGTCTGTCTACTATGCAGAAAGCTTAGAGAAGATCAGCGAAAACCTACAAGAGATAAAGCCTCATGGATTCAATACTGTACCGCGTTTGATTGAAAAAATTTATGACAAAATTATTGCCAAAGGCTTCGCCCTTTCGGGTATCAAAAAGCAGCTTTTCTTTTGGTCTGTAAACTTAGGTTTAAAGTATGCCCCCGACCAAAACTTAGGTCCTATTGCTAACTTCAAACTGATGGTCGCGCGAAAATTAATCTTTAGCAAGTGGCAGGCTGCGCTGGGAGGTAACATAAGGCATATTACTGTGGGAGCTTCTGCAATTCAACCTAGATTAAAAAGAGTCTTTTGGGCAGCTGATATTAGAATTTTAGAAGGGTACGGATTAACGGAAACTTCGCCTGGTATCAGTATTGGTAAAGCTCAAGCCCACCTGGCGAAATTAGACTATGTAGGACCGCTATTAGACCGAATTGAGGTAAAGATTGCAGTAGATGGTGAAATTTTGGTTAAGGGGCCAAACATTATGTTAGGATACTACAAAGACGAAGAGGAAACGAACAAGGTAATAAAGGAGGGTTGGTTTCATACGGGAGACATAGGAGAGCTGACAGCGGATAATTATTTAAAAATAACCGACAGAAAAAAGGAGATGTTTAAAACATCGGGAGGTAAATATGTAGCGCCTCAAGTGATGGAGAATAAGCTCAAGGAATCTCTGCTTATTGAGCAGGTCATGGTGATAGGTGAGAACCGTAAATTTCCAGCAGCTTTGATTGTTCCTAATACAGAGGCTCTTTTGAGCTGGGCTGAACGTCATGGCAAGTCAGGGTCAATAGACGAACTTCTGGGCAACACAGCAGTTAAGTCGAAATTTCAAGCAGAAATCAATGCGGCAAACCAGAATTTTGGAAGTTGGGAGCAAGTAAAGAAATTTGAGCTTTTAAGTGATCAGTGGGCAATCGACTCTGGTGAACTTACCCCAACATTGAAACTAAAACGCAGAGTTGTCAAAGAAAAATATGCTGACCTTATAGAGAAGATATACGATGTGTAATATATTCGCCTAATGGCGAAAACCTTCAATAACCTCAGGGTAGGAAAGAAATTCAGAATCACCAATTTTGGTGAGTCCTTTGAATTCCAAGTAATAGAAATTATGGCCGATGGAGATTGTAAACTCAAGGATGTTCATACACTAGAAAACTACTACCTCTTCGACTTTACTAGATATGGTATGGGCCCGGATTTCGAGGTATTGGAAATGAATGGTTGATGATTTTTACATCAAGAATTCAGCAAAAGAGGGTGATTATATTTTTACAAGTAGACATTTGCTATATTTGAAAAAAATGTTGCCGTTCGAGTATTTTACGACAGTCTTCTCAATAAAAAAATTCTGATATTTTGAACTTACAATTACGCCATAGAACCGTTTTCATTGTTTCACTGCTTCTGCTTGTGTTGGTTTTCAATGCAGCTGCGCAATCAGAGGAAGATGTCAAAAAAGAACTTGATAAAAGAGGGATCACCACGAAAGATCAAATTCTTTCAGAACTTAGTAAAAAAGGCATGTCAGAAGATGATGCCAGACGCCAAGCGCGCCTTTACGGATTAGATTACGATGAGTACATAGCGAAATATGTAGTTAATAAAAATGATCAGCCAAATACTCCAGAATCAATTCAAAAAATTGACTCAGATCCCGTTGGTTTCGCTATTGAAACCGCTAATGATAATAGTCAAAAAGCACCGGAGATTTCAGCTAAAGTTGTTCAAGACAAATTGCCGTATTATGGATACAGCATATTCGAAAATAATCCTTACGCCAATGAGCAAGCGCTAGTTGGAAATATTGATCCTGGCTATTTAATTGGTCCAGGAGATCAACTTCGAATCTATTTGTGGGGAGAGGCTGAATTCCAATTTGAAGGACAAGTCGATATTAACGGTAACTTATTTATCCCCAATGTTGGTCAGGTATTCGTGGCAGGTACTTCTTATGAAGCGTTAGGGATCAGAATGAATGAGTTCCTTTCTAAATTTTATTCTGGTCTTAAAAATAACCCACCTAAAATATTCCTTGATGTTTCACTTACCAAGTTGAGACCTATTCGGATTATAATAATGGGCGAGTCTCAAAACCCAGGATCTTTATTGATTAACTCATTTGCTACTACTCTAAACTCTCTATACTCTTCAGGAGGAATTAAGACTTCTGGAACCTTAAGAGAAATCAAGGTTTTCCGTAATAACCGACTCATTTCAAGTGTCGATTTGTATGATTATCTAATTAAGGGAGCGCTGTCTGAGGATTTAAGGCTTACGAATAATGATGTAATTTTTATCTCAGCAAGATTGAATGAAATAAAATTAACAGGAGAGGTAAAACGTCCCGCAATTTATGAACTTAAAGGTAACGAAGGTCTTACGGATTTAATTGGTTTTGCAGGAGGTTTAACCCCAGCAGCATATACCGAAACGGTTACTATCAAGAGAATTAGATCCATGAATAATAGATCTAAGACTGGTGTTTTTGACAGAGAGATTATCTCAATTAAATACGACAGCTTAATTTCGAATGGAATCAATTTTTCTCTTCAAGATGGCGATGAAATTACCTTTGGAAAGGTTTTAGAGAAATACGACAACGTTGTTACCATTAGTGGATCAGTTTTTAGATCAGGAGATTACCAATTGTCAAAAGGTCAAAAAGTGAGTGACCTTCTTGGTTATGCAGGTGGAGTCAGACCAAATACTTATTTAGACAAAGCCGACATCTACAGAAGAGATAAGAATGGAGATTTAAAATTCCTTTCCTTCTCTTTGAAGGAGGTTTTGGCCAATCAAAACTCAAATCAAAACTTGATACTTCAAGCGGATGATTCTTTAAAAGTTTACAACGTTGACGAATTGAAGAAACTTGAAACAGTGTCAATTGAAGGTTTTTTGGATGAACCTAAAACCATTCTATGGAGAAACGATCTTACACTCTATGATTTGATCTTTATGTCAGCCAATGTAGAAGACTTGGAGTACAGGAATCGGATTCTAACTAGTCGGGCAGATTTGCTAAGGTATCAGGAAGGGAAAACCGAGTATCAGGTAATAGCCTTTGATTTGGATGAACTGCTTGATAGGAGGTTTAATGAGGTCTTAAAGCCCAAGGACAAGGTAATCCTATATAGCAGAGCTATTACTGAAACGTTGGATAAATATGTTTTTGTGTCAGGAGCCGTTAAGAACGAGGGAAAATATCTACTGACTGACAGCATGACTGTTGAAGATGTAATTATTCAAACAGGTGGTTTTTTAAAGAAGTCGTATCGTGAAAACGTAGTGGTGTCACGAGAGAATTTTGATTTTACAGGTAACATAATCTCATTTAACACTGAAGTGGATTTAGATTTGAGCTATCTCTTGGGCAACAGCGAAGGCTCAAGCTCAAATTATTTTCTTCAGGATAATGATCGAATTTCGGTGAGTTATATTCCAGGTTCTTCAGAACAACGAACGGTAATCTTGGAAGGGGAAGTTAAATTCCCAGGTAACTACTACCTTGGTTCTAAAGGAGATAAGCTTTCGGAAGTTATCGAAAGGGCAGGTGGACTTTCCCAAAACGTTTACTTACCAGGAGCGAGGTTTTATAGAAATGGTGAACAGCTTGCTTTCTCTTTTGAAAAATTATTCGATGAAAAAAATAGTAAGTTCGATATCGTACTAAATGATAATGATAGAATCGTTTTCCCTGAATCTGTTTATACTGTTCAGATAGTGGGTCAAGTTGAAAACCCGTCATTACAGAAGTATTCTGAAGGTAGGGTTCGTTCATATGTAAGGAATGCAGGAGGAAAGACTAAAATTGGGCGTAAGATTTTCATCAAGGAACCAACTGGATTCACTAAGAAGGTAGGCTGGTTTTCAAATCCAAAATTGCTAGATGGTTCTATTGTAACAGTTGCTGCTAAACGGGAAAGAGAACGCAGGGAATCAAACGGTAAATTCCTTGAGAGCTTCGGTACTCTTGCTGCTATTGTGAGTTCAACACTTACAACAATCTTCTTAATCGACAGATTGGGGAATTAGACTTAATTCGCCCCAAAAAATATTGTGGCAGCTAATTTTTTCTGAAAAATAGTATGCATGCATAACAAATTTTCTTTAACTTCGTAAGCCTTACAGGATTATGAAGAGAGAAGAAACAGTTGACCACAATGTAAAAATGCTCTGGCATGGTATACACCGCATGTATAACCAACAAGCCGTAAAGCACGACATCACCACATCTATCGGTTTTGTGCTCCTTATCATCAATTCTAAAGAAGGAACTCCCGCCACCAAGATTGCTCCGTTAATGGGTCTTGAATCCAGGAGTTTAACCAGAATGCTGAAAAGCATGGAGGAAAAAAAATACATTTACCGTGAGAAAGATCCGACAGATGGAAGGTCGGTTAGAATATTCTTGACCGACCTGGGAAAAGAGAAAAGAGAAATATCAAGAGCCACCGTGCTCCATTTTAATGAACATATTAAGCAATCGATTGAAAAAGAAAAATTAGACGTCTTCTTCGAGGTTGTTGATCAAATAAACAGTCTAATAGATAAAAAATCAATCTTCTAAGAAAAATGAACAGATCGATTAAAAAAGTTGCCGTATTAGGCTCAGGAGTAATGGGCTCTAGAATTGCCTGTCACTTCGCCAATATCGGTGTAAAGGTTTTATTGCTGGACATGGTGCCACGTGATTTGCCAGAAGAGCAAAAGAAAAACCCAGCCGCTAGAAATAAGCTGGTGAATGATGCACTCACTACTGCATTAAAGTCCAAACCGTCACCCATCTATGATCTAGCTTTTGCTAATCGTGTTTCAACAGGCAACTTTGAAGACGATATGGCAAAGATCTCTGAGGTCGATTGGATTATTGAAGTTGTGGTTGAAAGACTCGACATTAAGAAAATCATTTTTGATCAAGTCGAAAAGTACAGAAAGCCAGGAACTCTGATTACCTCAAACACTTCTGGCATTCCTATGCACCTCATGTGCGATGGTCGAAGCGAAGATTTTCAGAAGCATTTTTGTGGAACGCATTTCTTTAATCCCCCACGATATTTAAGACTTTTAGAAATCATTCCTGGGCCGAATACAGATCCAGAGATCATCGATTATTTAATGCATTACGGAGACCTTTACTTAGGTAAAGAAACAGTGCTTTGTAAAGACACCCCTGCTTTTATTGCCAACCGAATTGGTATCTACGCCATCATGTCGGCTATGCATACGATTGAAGATATGGGATTGACAGTAGGAGAGGTCGATAGACTCACAGGGCCAATTATCGGTCGTGCTAAGTCGGCAACATTCAGAACAATGGATGTTGTAGGACTTGATACTACTGTAAATGTTGCCAATAACTTATACCAAGGCTTACCAAATGATGAGTCAAGAGATAAGTTCAAATTACCAGGCATAGTCAAAGGTGTTCACGAAAGAGGCTGGTTTGGTGATAAGTCAAAGCAAGGCTATTTTAAAAAGACAGTTGACGCAAATGGCAATAAGGACATTCTAGAACTTGATCTGAAAACCTTTGAATATGGACCAAGATCAAGAGCTAATTTCAAAGCGCTTGACGCTGTAAAAGATGAAGAAAGCTTAAAGGAAAGAATTAAAACCTTAGTCAACTTTAATGACAAAGCGGGAGAGTTTTTCAGAGTAACTTTTTACGATACGTTCAAGTACGTCTCGAATAGAATTCCAGAAATTGCAGACGAACTGTTTAGAATAGACCAAGCAGTATGTGCTGGTTTTGGTTGGGAAATGGGTCCTTTCGATACCTGGAATTTACTCGGAGTACAAGAGACACTCACCAAAATGGAAGCCATGGGTCATCAACCAGCGCAATGGGTTTATGATATGCTAGCCGCTGGACATACTTCATTCTATAGAATTGAAAATGGAACGAAGCAATATTATGATATTCCTTCAAAGAGTTATAAAACCGTCCCAGGAACAGAGGATTTAATCATTTTAGAAAATATTCGAAGCACTAAGAAAGTGTGGGGTAATGCAGGGTCTACTGTTTTCGATATTGGCGATGGCGTTCTTTGTCTAGAGTTCCACACTAAAATGAATTCAATTGGTCAGGAAGTAATAGAAGGGATAGAAACCGCTATTACCATGGCAGAAAAAGACTATAAAGGATTAGTAATAGGAAATGAGGGAGCCAATTTCTCTGCTGGAGCGAACCTAGCCATGCTTTTCATGTATGCTGGTGATCAGGAGTATGATGAGATCAATATGATGATCGCACAATTCCAGAATACCATGAGGCGCGCTAAGTTTTCGTCAATTCCGGTGGTATCAGCACCCGCTGGTTTAGCCCTTGGTGGTGGTTGTGAGTTATCGCTGCATTGCGATGCTATTCAAGCACATGCCGAAACTTATATCGGACTTGTAGAGGTTGGAGTTGGTTTAATTCCAGGCGGTGGAGGCACCAAAGAATTGGCCTTGCGTGCAGCAGATGCTTATGTGAATGGAGACCCTGAGTTGAACAGGCTGCAAGAGGCCTTTATGAACATTGCCACAGCAAAAGTAGCTACTTCTGCCGAAGAGGCTAGAGGAATGAATATTCTTCGACCTACCGATGGCATAACAATGAATAGAAAACGATTGATTTCTGATGCTAAGAATAAGGTGCTTGAATTGCATGAAGCGGGATATACCCAACCTATAGAAAGAACAGATATTAAAGTACAAGGCAGAACAGGTTTGGCATTATTCGAAGCAGGAATTAATGGAATGCTTTTTGGAAATTACATATCTGAGCACGATGCTAAAATTGCTAGAAAGGTAGGTTATGTAATGTGTGGTGGCGACTTAACGTATCCACAGGAAGTATCTGAGCAATACCTTTTGAACTTAGAACGTGAGGCTTTCTTAGCACTTACTGCTGAGCCAAAAACGTTAGCAAGAATCCAGAGTATTCTCTTTAAAGGCAAACCCTTAAGAAACTAAAATCGATCGTTAAAAAATTAGTCCGACTTCTGATGTCGGACTCCTAAAATCTAAAAATATGGACGCATATATAGTTGCAGGATATAGAACAGCCGTGGGACGT
>JBLIES010000018.1:0-29812 GCA_047633135.1 Roseivirga sp. | reverse complement strand
TGATGGCCAACTCTACTTCGTAAGATTCGAATTCGAGGTTATCCTTTAGCCCCAATCGCATAGAAGGTTCATCTTCTACTATTAATATCTTTGTCATGCTTCTGATTTAAGAATTGGAAATAATAAGTAAAAAGTACTCCCCTCGCCCACCGAACTCTGAACACGAATTATCCCACCATGTGCCTCCATAACGTGTTTAACTATGGATAGTCCAAGTCCTCAACCTTTCGTATCGTGCACAGCTCCTGTGGGGACTCGGTGAAATTTATCGAATAGTTTATCTCATTGACCTTTAGGGATACCAATGCCCTTGTCTTCCACCTGAATGAAAACGTTACCGTCCACTTGACCAGTAGTAATCACCACCTCTTTCACCTCCTTACTGTACTTCATGGCATTATCTATCAAGTTAACGAGCACTTCTACTATGGCTTCCTTATCGGCACTGATGAGGGGTAGCAGGTTTTCTGGAATGAAAGAATGCGTAAATCCGTGGCTTTCTAAATGATAGGAATACGTGTTATTGACCTCCAAAATCACTTCATTCAAGTCTAAGGACGCTTTATGATACTCTCTTTTGTCAGCTTCAATTTTAGAGAAACTAAGAATTCGGTTGATCATATTTGTGAGTCGCCCCACTTCCTTTGTTATAATTTGATAGTACTCTTTCTTTTTTTCTTCGGAATTGACCCTGCCCATTAAAAGGGTTTCGGCAAACATATTAATCAAGGCCAAGGGGGTTCTGATCTCGTGCGAAACATTTGACACAAAATCTGCTTTGCTCTGAGCTAAATAAATCTCTTTCTTAATATTTCGTACGACAAGTACCACCCTTGACAACAGAAATAACATCAGCAAGATGAGCGCACTTAAATTCTGATACTTTCTTTTAGTGACTATGCTGCTTACCGTATTACCCGCCCTGGAAATCTCCACTTCATACTGTGGTAATAAATCTATGATCTCACTACGGACATCCGTTTCTTGACCGTTCACCTCAATATTTGCATAAACTACTTCTTTAGAGTCTGTGCGTTTGCATAAAATTATGAATTCACCGCAGCTTATCTCTTGTATTTTTCGGGCTAAACCCTGAAAAATAAAAGTGTCTCCACTGAAGTAATCGGTACAAATCTTGATATCATCACCCCAACCAATGGCGAATTGAATAACGCCTAAGTCCTTCTTATGATGAGTGACTATAAAATATCTCTATTCAATTTTCTGATAGTTTTCTTTGTAACGTTCAAGTCTAGAGATCAGCTCTTTAGATGTACTAAAGATACTATCAGATTTTGAGCTAAACTCAGCATTAATGAAGGTAGAATCAGAGGCATAAAATTGCACTGTTTCACCTGCCACATTTTTAATATCTAGGACCCTAAAGAATTTATAAGGACTGAGCATCTCATTTATATTATCCTTTGCTCCAAAAAAGGAAAAGCGTTATCAATTTTAGTGGCAATACCCCCCACAACATCTTGAGTCTATTGGTTTATCGAAAAAAGCACAGCCTCTAACTGTCGTTCATATATGATTTCTAATTCCCTTTCATCATCCGTCAGTGAGCTTAATGCAAAACTGCGTAAGCGGCAATAGGCAGCACAAGCACTAAATAGAGCGCTAAAAGGTTTTTTTGAAATCTATTTTTAATCATTGTGCACTTCTAAAGACATGACCGAAAATACAAAATCAAGCGCTAGACTATTAAATCGGTGACAATCTTTAACATTACTCTTGTTTTATATTTGAAATACCTATCTTTGCAACCCGAAATATTAAACCATAATATGAACAATTACGAAACAGTATTCATTTTAAATCCCGTTTTGTCTGATGAACAGATGAAGGATGCTGTCGGAAATTTTGAAGCGCTCTTGAAAACTAATGGAGCCGAAATCCTTAATGTAGAAAAGTGGGGCTTGAAGAAATTGGCTTATCCAATTCAGCACAAGTCTACCGGTTTTTACAATTTGATTGAATTCAATGCCGACTCAACTCTCGTTAACACTTTAGAAGTAGAATTCAAAAGAGACGAAAGGGTAATGCGATTTTTAACAATTGCATTAAACAAGCACGCAGTAGAGTATAATACTCGAAGAAGAAAAGGCGCATTCAACAAAGCTAAAAAAGAGGAGGTTGCATCATGACACTCGTAAACGAACCAGTTAATAGAGATCAACAGAAGAAAAAATATTGCCGATTCAAAAAGAATGGCATTAAGTACGTTGATTACAAAAACCCAGATTTCCTTTTGAAATTTGTCAACGAGCAAGGTAAACTTCTTCCAAGAAGACTTACTGGAACTAGTCTAAAGTATCAAAAGAAAGTAGCTCAGGCGGTAAAAAGAGCAAGGCACATTGCTTTATTACCTTATGTAACTGACTCTTTGAAATAAGTAACCCTTAAAGAAAAACAGAATGGAAGTAATATTAAAAACTGATATTAAGGGCTTAGGTTATAAAAACGATACCATCGCAGTTAAGCCTGGATATGGTAGAAATTACCTTATTCCTCAGGGATTCGCGATGATAGCGAGTACGTCTAACAAGAAACACGCAGCAGAAACTTCTAAGCAAATGGCTCACAAGGCCGAGAAGCTTCAGTCTGATGCCCAAGCTGTTGCTGATGCAATTGGCGAAGGAGTTTTACAAATTAAGGCAAAAGCAGGTGATAGCGGACGAATTTTCGGAGCTGTAACTACTTTACAAATTTCTGATGCTTTGAAAGTATCGTTTAATGTTGACGTTGATAGAAAGAAAATTTCCTTCAAAGGAGAAGTGAAAACTATTGGCGAATACGAAGCTGAGATAGACCTACACAAGGCTGTCAAAAAAGATGTTAAATTCATGGTAGTCGCTGAATAAGCATTCCCCTGATTTAAATATAGAAAAGGTCTCAATTCACATTGAGACCTTTTTTTTTGCCCCGTCTAACTTATTCTTTTGCCTTTTATTTTTATCCCTCTATCGAAATTTGGGTAACCCTTCGCTTTTTCCAACTCCAATTAATAAATAAGCATTCTCCCTTACTTTTTAGTTTAATTGAGTAGTAGGTTGGACGGCTTAAACCGCCCATTGTAAAGACCTACTTTCATACTAGCGTTGATCACCAATTTACTTTTGGATTTATAGCTCGTTGGAAGTAAACACCTGAAATGCATTTTCAGGTATTTCTGAACTTCTTGATTTTTTCACGCTTGAATAACCAACTTCCTATTGATCATTAATATTAAAACCAAAACTGGCTCCGAATTTCCAACCATAAATGGTGCTATTGACCAAGAGAGTTACCTCAATTGTAATAAAGTTAGCGTTAGGAACGCTCATAATAACCCTCTGACATCTGAATTTGACAGTGGACGTTTTTATTCAATGCTACAGCTCCCCTATCATGGCAATTCATTAAACTACTGGAGTAAGCGCAAGCAAGGTTTCAATATTGTGTTTGGCGATACTGCGCCTCCAGCTAAATAGAACAATATTTTCATGGTGGAAACTGTTGCAGTCTAAAAAACGATTCACTTATTTATATCTCATTGATCATCATTGCCCCAGCCACAACGAACTGTTTCATCCAATCGAGCTGCAAACGACATTGCACTTAATTTTAATGTTCTTAAGCTTATCGCACGGCAAAATACCCCCTATTCTACTTTGATGTTCACCTTGGCGAATTAAATATTCTGTTTCTTGAGGAGCATAGATATCAAAACAACAAACTCTGGTTAATAATATGCTGATTGATTTTTTCATTGACTTAATTAGGATGGACTTATTTTTTCGATTCGATAGTTCTATAGCAACAACTGATGACGCTGTCATCATTAATTATTGCTTTATTCTATTTTGATATGATCAAAGCATGCTTTTCACATCCTTGCCTTCAGTATTTTTGGCTGACAAATCCAAGCACAATCTATACCCCTTCTTTCTTCTACTTTCCCTTCTGATCAACCTCTGGGGTTGACCTTACCTTGAGCGCGAAAACCATGAGTGAATGAGAGACCGATATTTGTATTTTAACATCTCAGGATTAAGTTGCTATAGATTGGGTTGTTCACAGTTTTTTGTTTTAAATATTCTTCATTACAAAAATGGCTTTATCAAACCCCCTACAGATCGACCTCTTACTGACTTTTTAAAAAACATGCATCACCTAAGTAGGTAAGTCAAATTAGGGGAAAACACTAGTCCGCTCTCGGTAATTCTCTGATATGGGTAGATAATTGACTCCACATTAGCCTAGGGGATGACATAACCATAAAAGGCAATGCCCAAATTATATTAACAGGAAGAACTGAATTCCTTTTAAATGTTGTGAGCCCCAGTAACATTTCACCTGCCACAGTAAATTAACTTTGCTTTTAGTTACATTGAATAACTGCTTAGACCAGAGGGCATTCCTTTAGTCGTTTCGTTGGTACCTCAAAGTAGTTCATGCGCAGCGTTAGGCATTAAGTCGATCAACTATCTTTACCCCTGTAACCAATGATTGCAAGCTTAAATGATTAACGCTGTCCTTCAAATAAAAAAGGGGCTTCCCGTCTGGAAGCCCCCTTTAACCAAAACATTATGTGTACTCTATTATTTTCTTACATACCTAACCGCCAGCATAGTTCCTTTGTGTAGAGTGCCTTCTTTATAAATAAGCTTCCTATCCGAAATCATAATATAATGCCCTTCTCCGTTTTCTGACATTGCTAAAAATAGACCCATCTTACCGACACTTGTTTTGCCTATGAATGGGTCTACATAGCCTGCAGAGGTGAAATTAAAAGTAAAATATGCACTAGGGATTAAGCTGTTGGGGTTTCCACCAAATCCAAAATGGTCCAGCAAGGTGCTCCATTCATCAACAGTCGGTATTCTCCACCCTTCGGGTGCATGATTGTAAGCCGCTTCTAAACCCATCAATTCACCTTCGATTTCGAAATTTTTAGTCATCCATACATTTCTGCCATAATCAAGAGTTTTGTACTCCTTTCCATTGGTAAAGTCCACCCATACAGCACCTGGCAACCAGGTGTCATTAATCGAAGCATCTAACCGTTTTACTTCCTCCTTTGTATAGATAAAACCATCTAAATTCAATACCAAAAAAGGAGTCATAAAGGCGATTGCGAAAAATATTCTATAGTATCTCATGTTGTTTATCTTTAGTTCTCTAGTCTGTTTTATTATATAATCCTCCTATCCGGTCTTAAGGATAGGTACTCTGCCGTATTTGATTATTTTATTTTCTTGAGTTTTAGCATTAGTCCTAGCTCAAAATTTGGATATCTATCAACTCGACCAACTCCAATTAATAAATAGGCATTCTCTCTCACTTTATAATTTGCTTGAATAGTAGGTTGGATGGCTAAAAACTGGCCATTATAAAGACCTACCCTCAAATTTGGAATGATCACTAGTCTACCATCTGGGTTGATAGCTCGTTGAATGTATGTGCCTGAAAATGTATTTTGATCTGTTTCTGAACTCCCAGAGCCTTGAACTCGTGAATACCCAACTTCCCATTTATTATTAATATTCAACCCGATACTAGCTCCAAACTTCCAGCCGTAAATAGTTCTATTGGCTAAGGGAGATACATTAATTGAAATGGAGTTAGCGTTGGATCTCTCAGAATAACTCTGCGCCTTTAAGTTGAAGGCTGAAATACAGATAATAATAATTAGTAAGGTTTTCATTGTCGTTTTGCTTGTTCTTCACATCAAAAGTAGATCAACAGAAGCCCCTAATTCTCAGTGAATCTCGGGTAATAATAATTTAGGTTTTTCTACAATTGGGCTAGGTAAAACCCTTAAACTCAGCATTCTTAGGGTTGATTAACGAATAGTATGCTATAGCCATAAAAAAAAGTAGCCCACCTAAAGCGAGCTACCTCTGAAGAATCAACAAATAGGGCCATGAAACTGCCCAATAATATCTTGATTAGTGTACTAATTCCTCTATAAAAATTGAAACGTCATGTGGTGCCGGCTCATCCCCTCCAAAGTAAGGAAAGAGCATATAGTAAAGTCCATTATTACAACTAGCTGTGCGTTCGATTGCTAGGCCATTACCATGATTCAGTTGAAGTGAAAAAACATCATCTAAAATCTGAATTTGATAATGGACATTCTCATTCAATGCAACATCTCCCATATAATAGAATTTCATCACGCCACGAGAATATGCATAAGCAAAGATTTCGATATTGTCTTTCTCTATGCTATACCTCCAGCCAAATCGGATACTGTTTTCGTGATGCAGACTATTGCAGTCTGAAAAACCCATTAACTTATTGATGTCAAACTGATTGTTATTACCTAAATCATACCGTGCCGACTCATCGAATCGAGCAATAAATGAAAGAGTATTTGATTTCATGGTCCGAAGCTTACTGCTTGGCAGTCCGCCCACCACTCTACTTTCATGTCCGCCTTGAGTAATTTGATATTTCGACTCTTTAGGAGCGTAGATATCAGAGCAACTAACTCCGATTAATAATATCCCGATTAGTGTAATTAGCTTTTTCATTGTCTTATTCAAACTTGACTTATTTAGTTTCTTGAGATCACCGACCCGTAGCTACAGCCCTTAATGCTGTCGTAATAATTCCCTTCTTTCATTTTTACATCTTGAGGTAATCATATTATTATTCCTTTCCATCTGTATCATTACCTAGTAGAGCTATACCCCGTCTTTCTTCGACCTTTTTAATCTGTTCAACTTCGGGTGGATGAGAGACCTAAGTTTGTATCGAGACCTCCCATTGCAGGGTAAACTTTTAATGGCATTAAGATTAATACATGTTCCAGATTAATTTCAGACCAAATCCCTTTTGGTCACCAGCCCCATATTCTAACGCAAATTTCAATACATTACTGACATCCAACCTAGTTTCGACACCAATAAATACCTTTTGCCATTCCTCATTGTACGTGCCGATTCTAACAGAAGGC
This sequence comes from Roseivirga sp., assembly GCA_047633135.1. Taxonomy (GTDB): domain Bacteria; phylum Bacteroidota; class Bacteroidia; order Cytophagales; family Cyclobacteriaceae; genus Roseivirga. The sequence goes on along the minus strand of JBLIES010000018.1, from coordinate 22,863 downwards.
CCTATTTGAATCTTATCGCAGACTGGAAAAACTACGCTAGTCTGTATGCCTGCGAAACGATCATCCATCCAGTTTTCTCCGAATTGATAACTTCTAGTATGGAAGTAACTAATGTTAATTACTTCTTTGTAGTTGATCCCTAATTGGTATCCGTATAGGTCTCCGTTGTAATTGAAATAGGTTGGTGCTACTTGAAAAGTAAAGTCTCTTTTATGAGTGTCTTTGTAGTAGTAAGATTGTGCACTGGCTAGATTTCCAACTATTAGAAATACTGCGATGGTTATTAACTTTTTCATGGCTTTTGTTTTTTCAATGTTCTTCCTTACAAATGTCGCGGGTTGAACATCGCCACACATCGGCCTATTCCTGACTTTTAAAAAATATGGATATTGCCTAAGCCCTTAGGTGTCTCTGTTACAACAAAAACCTAAAAAAAATACCTAGGCCGGTCTATGCGTATCCAGAAGGTCAATAGGTAATTCATCATGAATGAACCTAGGTGAGATACCTAGACAATATGAAAAAGCCTGTATTTAACAATCTTTAACGGTATTTAATCAGAAATGCCTTTACAAACGGTTAGCCAACACATGGAAGGATTGCTATCTTTGACAACTAGTAAAACAACACATGACCTGGTTCAACTCTTTAGGCTTAACGGAAGGTATATTTATTGCACTTTTTGTGTTGGCTTATTTCTCCTATATCTTTCGCTTGGCGACTATCGCAAAAAGGCTTCAAACAAGCTACCGCCCGCTTTTGCTTAAGATTTTATTAAGAACAATCGCCTTTGGATTAATCATTTTCGCACTGATGGGCCCTTCCTTTGGCGAAACCACTAAAGAGATAAAGTCTGAAGGAAAAGATATTTATATCGCTGTTGATCTATCCCAATCCATGAATGCCGAAGACATTGAACCCTCAAGGCTCGCTAAAATCAAATATGAATTAAGCACTATTGTAGAAGCCTTTAGCTCCGATAGAATTGGCCTCATCATTTTTTCTTCAGAAGCATTTATTCAATGCCCCTTAACCTACGACCAAAGCGCCTTAAGTCTTTTCATTAATACGTTGAACACTAACTTAGTCCCCAATGCAGGAACTGACTTTGGAACGCCATTGAACATTGCAATCGAAAAGCTTGAATCGGCCACCGGCATTGTAAGCCTGCAAAAGTCGAAAATCATTCTGTTGATCAGTGATGGTGAAGACTTTGGTGACGAAACCGCTAAAGCCTCAAAATTAGTAGTAGACACTGGCGTTAAGCTATTTGCGCTTGGAGTTGGCACAGAAAAAGGAGCTCGTATCCCTGAGAGGACTGGTTTTAAAAGAGACAGGAACGGTCAGGAGGTAGTAACAAAACTTAATTCAGAATCGTTAAGAAAGCTGGCGTCCGACACTGGTGGGAGTTATTTTGAGATTAACGAAAACCAGAATGACGTAAAGCGATTAATCAGAGCGATTAATGAAGTTGAAGGTGAGTTAAGAGATTCGCGACAAATCGATGCTTCTGCCAATAAATTCTATTACTTTCTAGGTGCCGCTATATTGCTATTACTCCTAGATGCCTTTATTAGAAGAAAGACCTTAAGAATATGAAGTACTTATTAACGCTAGTCCTGTTATTTTCCGGCATTACCGATCCCATCAATAAGATCGCTAAATCTAATACGCTAAAGAAAGAGGCCAAAGCTTATTATGACAATAAGGAATACAGTAACGCTGTACAAGCCTACGCTATTCTGCTAGATTCGTTAGGTACGGCTGATGATAATGCACAAATGAACATGGCCAACGCTGCCTACTTCTTGGCATTTGGAAATGAAGCGTTAGGCCTTCTTCAACAAGCAAAAAAAAATCCTGAAGGACTAGATAGCGCTTCTGTTGGCGGAGCCTCACAGGGCTTGAAATATGCAAGCGTAGCAGAAAGTAATTATGATGCTTTAGCAAAAGGTTCGAGTGACAAATTAATCTCTTCTAGTGCATTTAACCAGAAGGGAGTGATTAATTATAAGCAAAGTGAAATTGCGGAGGCAAAAGAAAAAAAGGATTTTACCACACAGGCACTCGATGACTTTAAAAGTGCAATCAAGAAAAATCCAAGCAACGAATCGGCACGATACAATTACGAGTTGCTTAAAAAACTGATCAAGCAGCAAGAGGAGCAAGAACAAAAAGAAAACGAGGACCAAGACCAGAACCAAGACAAAAAAGATCAGAAAGAGCAGGACAAAAAAGACCAAGAAAAGAAAGACCAAGAAAAGCAGGAGCAAGAAAAGAAAGACCAAGAAAAACAAGATCAGGAAAAGCAAGAAAACAAAGAAGAGCAGAATCAAGACCAAGAAAAAGAAAACCCTGACGAGCAAGACCCCGACCAAGAAAATAAGCCCGAAGAGCAAGATCCACTTGAGAAGCTAAAAGAGAAGCTTAAAGAAATGAATATTAGCCCAGAAAAGGCCCAAATGATTCTAGAGGCATTGAAAAACAACGAAATACAATATGTTCAGCAAAACAAAAGAAAGGCTACTAAGAAAAAAGACAGCAGTAAACCCGACTGGTAGTCAATAGACTATTCTTAAATATCATCAAACAGCCGTTTTTCTATCACATATAATGCTAGACCAGCCATATTCTTTGCACCCGTTTTTTCAAGTAAATTTCTTTTGTGCGCATCTACCGTTCTTACAGAGATAAAAAGTGCGTCTGCAATTTCTTGATTTGAATACTCCTTCACTATTAAATGTAGTACCTCTTTTTCACGAACTGTTAAAGGGATTTCTAAAGCCATTCTCGAACCTCTCGCCTTTTCACCTCTCAAGTTATTCATGATAATTGTGGTTACTTCTTGGCTATAATAGGTATTTCCTGCAGCAACCTCCACAATTGCTTTTTTTATTTCTTCCTCTCCACTACTTTTCAAGAGATAACCTTGAACCCCGTAATTCAGCATTTTTTTAATATGCTGAGTTTCGCTTAGCATGGTTAAAGCCAAAATTTTGAACTCAAAAGGTGGGCCATCAATGATACTTTTAACGAGCTCTATCCCATCCATTTGAGGCATCACTATGTCCGTAATCAGTAAATCAAATTGACTATTTAAATTAATTTTGGACAAAGCTTCTTGCCCATTGTTAGCTTCTCCTATAATCTCAAAACGTTCATCATCATCAAGATAAAATTTGATCCCATCTCGAATCATCTTATGATCATCAACCAAAAAAATTCTTATTGCCTTCATGACTTTACTTGTTTAAATTAATATTACTAGTCGAAAAAAAATAAGATTCATTAATATAGCTATCTCCAATGATAGATTGACTTGCGCCAAATCATCTTCTTATTCAAACTCCACATATTTTAGTTCTTCTGAGTAAGGAATTTCTATCATTATTGTTGTCCCGTGACCAAGCGAGCTATCTAAATAAAACCCAGCACCAACGGCCAAAGCCCGACCTTTCATACTTGTCAATCCAAAACTTTCAGACTCTCGATTTTCATACTTTTTCACATCGAAGCCAATCCCATCATCTTCAATACTTAGCCGCAGTATATCGCCCAGTAGCATATACTGAATAGTCACGTTATTGGCCTGTGAATACTTGAGGATATTATTTAACGACTCTTGAACAATCTTATAGAGATTATTAGCGGTACTAGTTTTGATTCTCTTGCCTTCCATATTAGTAATGAAACTAAATAAGACACTGCTTGTGCGATTCAATTCGACAACCATTCCATCTAATGCAGGAATCAACCCAAAGTCTTGGATTACCTTTGGCATAATGCGATGCGCTATTTCTCTAGAGTCATCCAAAGATTTTTTCAAATACTCCATTCCCAAGTCAAATTTGGGTCTAGCTTTTTCAGAAAGACTGCCACGCTCCCTAGTTAAATACCCTAAATTAAGCGATGCGATTGTTAAGGTTTGCTGTAGGCTATCATGTATTTCTTTAGAGATCCTTGACTTCTCTCTGTCGGCAGCTTGCATGACTGCACTCAGTAACCTTTCCTCAGCTTTCACCCTGTCAGTCACATCATAAATAAAGCCTTCTAAAATAACGCCCCCTTTTTCCTTTATAATTTTACCCGTACTTGTTACCCAAATCAGCTCATCATTGGCAGTGAACATTCTAAAGTTTAAGCGATAACTTTTTCTGGTCTCTTTAGAGCTCAAAATTTGATGAATTATCTCTTCCCAATCATCACTATGTATGAGGGATTTTGCCAAATCCAGACTCATATTGTTTTTAAAATATTTCTTTTTGTAGCCTAACATTTTGTAAACGTAATCACTCAAATACAAGAGCTCTGGGTTTGGATATCTAAGGCAATAAACTACTCCTGGCACACTATCTACAATATTTTCGAATTGCACATTTTTATTATGCAGTTGAAGAAGCGCTTGACTTATTTCGGTAATATCTTGGGCAATCCCTACATAGTAACTTGGGTTACCCTCTGTGTCATAAACTACTTTGGCCTGTGAATTTATATTTCTCACTTCACCATCTGGCCTTAACAATCTGTATTCGTATTTATAATTTCCCGATTTCAACGCAGTTTCAAATGCCCTCTCCATTCCTGTTGTATCATCCGGATGAGTGAATTCTAGCCAATTCTCCACTGGTCCGCCAGCCTCTTTCTTTAAGCCATAGATGTCGAACATAATATCTGACCACCACGTTTCGTCATTTATTATATCGAATCGCCATGCACCTATCCTACCTACTTGCTGTGATTGATCAAAAATTTCTAGCATTTTTAGGTGCTCTTCTTCAGATTCCATTTTTTCTACCAAAGAAGAAAAAGTTTGAGAAAAGCTTACCAACAGTTGTTTATCCTGCTCTGTATAGTTCTGTTCCTTATTACCAACACCAATCAGAGCGACTACCTTACCATTAGAGATAATTGGGACCTCTAAATCTCGAACGAGATCAATATAGCGACACGGCAGCGCTCCTTTTCTCTTCAAATCACCAGAATCGTTATGTAAAATTGGTTTTTTTTCAAGAATAGTATCTATCCAAATACTAGCTTCAGAAAATGAATAATATTTCAGTAGTTCAGTTTCTACAGCCTCCCCTTTAACTTCTTGACTCCATTGAACCAATTGAATGGTTTTAGCTTCTTCATCTAGATAGTAGATAAAGCCTAAATCCGATTTTAAGAGATCTAGCGCAGTATTCATTCCAACTTTTAATAAATAATCCAGACTTTGTTTTGATCCCTCGTATAATTTAATGGTTGCCTTATTTAGCTTTTCTTGTTGTACCCATTCAGTAACATCTCCAAAAGTACCTTGAATCAAACATGGCGAATTTTCATTCTTAATTAATCTAAGATTAAATGCAATGATCCTGATTTCACCTTCCTTATCATCCAACTCGATCTCGTACTCTTTTAAAATACCCGATTCTAAAAAACCCTCCTCATCAAACACTTCATTCCATGCTTTGTGGAAAAACTCCTTTATATTTTTACCTACAATATTTTTAGAAGTTTCTACCCCCAATATTTTTTGGCCAAAGGGATTAATGGTAAGTATTTCGCCTTGCATATCGGTAAGCATATAACCTTCTTGGATATTATCGAAGATGTTCCTGTATTCCACCTCTCTTTTTACGATATCTTCCAAAGCAGCTTTCTCCTGCGTGATATCTCTCGACACCATCGTAAACCAATTTCCTTGGCCTTTTTTATTAAAAATTTGAGAAATTTTTGCCTTAAACCAACCTTCTTTACCCCCTATTGGTAGTGAATACTCAAGGTCCTCAATCTTACCAGTTCTTGCCACAAGAGAAATTTTCTCTTGCAATCTTGAGGAGACTTCTGGAGGCAGAATCTCAGAATAATGCTTTCCAAAAAACTCACTTGGCTCTAGGAATAATTTCGACAGACCATTTGGTTGAAAAAACTCTTTAAAACATCCATGTTCATCAAGTACAAAAACTAAGTCATCCATTGAAGATAAAATACCCTTCAATGACTCTGTTTTATTGTATAAATTCAGCTCAATAACTTGCTCATCTGTTCTATCCAATGTTGTACCGATCCACTGAATCAAATTTCCTTGGCTATCTTTGATTACCTCCCAGCGCTCTTCTACATATTTTATTTCATTTGTACCAACTGCTATTCTGTGGACAACAGTATTGTCCTTGCCCAATTCAATACTTGCCTCCAATGCCGCTTTTACCATAGGCAGATCTTCTGGCCAGATGCAATCCATAACCGAATCTATTGTTGGTTTAAACGACTTAGGCTTACCATAAATAATATAAGTCTGATCAGACCATACGATTTCATTAGTTGCAGTGTCTAAAACCCAATGTCCAATACTCGCAATTTTTTGGGCTTTTTCATGGAGGCTTTCGCTCAATTCAAGCGCATCATTGATTCTCTTTTGCTCAGTAATGTTTTCTTTTACGGCTATAAAGTGACCTATTTCCCCCTGCCGATTTAGAATCGGACTAATCGAGGCCTTTTCCCAGTAAGGGCTACCATCTTTTTTTAAATTCTGGAATTCCCCATGCCATTGTTGACCAGAGATTATAGTGGTCCAAAGCTCTTTATAAAAGTCGTCAGGGTGTACTCCAGATTTTAATAATTTTGGATTCTTCCCTAAAACCTCAGATTCAGAATACCCCGATAATTTCACGAATGCCGCGTTTACATATTCGATAAATCCATCAATATTTGTAATCATTACAGAGTCCGAAGACTGATTAAGTCCGGTTTGTAACAACCTCATTTTCTCTAAATCTGCGATACCCTTAGCTTTTAGAAAATGATTTCTGGAAATGACCCCTAAATGCTGTTCAAGCAGATGTGCGCTAAAGTCATCTATACAGAGGTAGCCACAAATATCTAAATCAAGCAGTTTTACGCACTCAGCCGTACGATTATCATTGGTAAGGATAAAAAAGCAAGTGGGGCTCTTCTCAACAGTTATTTCGTATAACTCCTTCAGAAGTTGAGAGGTTACTAAGTCAATATCTATCAACACAATTGGTGCACCAGAAGTAAAAACATCAATCTGCAATGGGTCTAATTCGTATATATCTTTGATTTCACAATAGAAATGAGCAAATTCCTTGGCAGATTCTCTGACCAATAGAGCATTATCTGCCCAACCGTGGAAATGAATAATCTTAATTTCTTTCATGGCTATTAGGAAGTTAATGAATTCCTATAACAGTACCGTCCTTAGCAACGGCATACTTGCTTACTTTTCAAAATGCAAATAAATATATCAATTTAGTCATATTTATAAAAAGAATATATCTAATTTCTCTAATTATTAATAAAAGTCATTGACAGTATCCCCTATCAAGGTTTCTTTAAACAACATCCGTTCAAGTAGATCAAGGTTAGAATTGAAGTTCACTACCATGTTAATTTTGAATTTTGATTCATTACATTTGCTAACGATCGTTAGGAAAATAAAAATCAAGATATGAACGAAGTATATATAGTCTCAGCCGGAAGAACTCCAATCGGTAGTTTTGGTGGTCAATTAGCAGGTTTCACAGCCGTACAACTAGGTTCTTTAGCAATTAAAGGCGCACTAGAAAAAGCCGGTGTAGACGGCAAGTATGTTCAAGAGGTTTTAATGGGAAATGTTGTTTCAGCAGGACTTGGTCAGGCACCGGCCAGACAAGCGGCTTTAGGCGCTGGATTGAGTAACGAAGTTCCCTGTACTACTATCAATAAAGTATGTGCTTCGGGCATGAAGTCCGTGATGTTCGCTGCACAATCCATCATGCTTGGTCTGCAAGATGTTGTTGTTGCTGGTGGGATGGAAAGTATGTCAAACATCCCTTACTACATCCCTAAAGCGCGTTATGGCTATAAATATGGCCACGGTGAGCTACTTGATGGACTTATGAAAGATGGACTTTGGGAAGTATATAACGATTTCCCTATGGGCAATTGCGCAGACAATACCGCTCGCGAAATGGGGATTACACGAGAGGCCCAAGACGCATATGCTATTAGTTCCTATAAAAAGTCTGCTGCATCAACAACAGCTGGTTACTTTAAAAATGAAATCATTCCCGTTGCCATTCCGCAAAGAAAAGGTGATCCGATCATGATGGAAGAAGATGAGGAGTACAAGAATGTATTTTTTGATAAAATCCCAAGCTTACGACCTGTATTCAGCAAAGAAGGAACAGTCACTGCAGCTAATGCTTCTACCATCAATGATGGCGCATCAGCAATGGTATTGATGAGCAAGAAAAGGGCTGATGAATTGGGAATTAAACCAATCGCTAAGATTATAGGATTTGCAGATGCAGCTCAAGACCCACTTTGGTTTACCACTGCCCCTTCGAAAGCAATACCTAAAGCTATGGCTATGGCTGGTGTTGAAAAGTCAAATGTTGATTATTACGAAATCAACGAAGCATTTTCGGCAGTAGCGATTGCAAATAACATGGAGTTGGGCTTAGACCCTGAGAAAGTCAACGTATATGGCGGTGCCGTAGCATTAGGTCACCCACTTGGTGCCTCTGGTTGCAGAATCATAACTACGTTAACCTCTGTTCTCCATCAGAAAGGTGGAACTATCGGTGTTGCTGGTATTTGCAATGGCGGTGGTGGTGCTTCTGCCATCGTTATTGAGAAAATTTAAAGCTTAACATAATAATTTATCAAGCCTTTCGTATTTTTACGGAAGGCTTTTTCTATGAAAATTATTACTACTTCCACGCTACTCATTATTTCTGTGTTTTGTCTCGCCCAACAAAAGGTGGTAAAGTATTACCCCCCAGAAAATAAAGCAGTCAAAGAAGAATACATTATTTTAGATAACGACTCTACCAAAATACAAGGTCGATACACTAAATATTACGAGGAGGGAAGCGTAGCCATGAAAGGCCAATTCGACAAAGGAAAGCCAGATGGCGTCTTTAATGAATACTATGAAAGCGGTCAAATTTTAAGCAAAATCACGTTTATCAACGGTGAAAAGACAGGGCCTTTCGAGATCTACTCCCAAAATGGAAAACCAATTCAGAAAGGACAGTATAGCAACGGAAAACTCAATGGTCTTGTCACTGCTTATTACGAGGATGGCGTAAAAAAAACAGAAACACAATTCAATGACAGCACCCCTATTGATTGGGCGAGAGAATACTATCCCAATGGTATTTTAAAGTCGGAATTCACCTATAAAAACGCAAAGCAAAATGGCCCGGCCAAGAGTTACTTCGAGAATGGTAATCTATCTGCCTCCTTCAATTATATTGATGGTGTAATCGAAGGAGAGTACATCGCCTATTATTCAAACAAACAAATAGAGTGGCAGTACTTGTACATTAAAGGGTATAAAAATGGACCATATAAAAGGTTTGACAGTGACGGAAGTCTTTTAGAAGAAGGTAAATACTTGGACGGTATACTCATTGGTAAAATGAAATCTTACTACTTGGCGGGTGCTTTAAAAGATGATTTCACTTTTGAGAAAGGGGCAAAAACCGGTAAAAACTTTAGCTACTATGAAAATGGTAAGGTAAACAAAATTGAAGATTACACTAAGCTCACGCAAGATGTGAATATCGAAGAGTACTACGGAAATGGCAATATAAGAGCACGGCAGTTTTACATCAATGCAAGGGCAAACAAGACCTGGACGGAGTATTATAATAATGGTAATCGCAAAACCGAAATCCCATATGACAATGGCGTGATCGATGGCTTTGTGAAGTACTTTAACGAAAACAACCTACTAGAGAAACAATCACCCTATCAATATGGGAGAAATACAGGAGTTGAAACAGTTTATTTTGTTGACAAAAAAATCAAAAGCGAAATCACCCTATTAGACGGAAGGAAGTCAGGTCGCTTTACCGAGTATTTTGACGGTAAAAAAGTTAAAATCAAAGGAAATCACCGCTACGACCTACGAGAGGGTAAATGGGAATACTATGATCAACAGGGCACAGTAACCAAATACGAGAGCTACTCGCGAGGAAAACTAATTAGCTCTTCAGAAAACTAAATCAATAGATTAGTAAAATCTTTTTTTGACTATTTTTGCCGTATGACCTCAGGCATTAAAGAAACCAATCTCAGTTTCCCCGATCAAACCGATTTTTACCGCGGCAAAGTTCGGGATATTTACTTCTTCCAAGATTTTCTGGCCATGGTAGCCTCAGATAGAATTTCGGCATTTGATGTCGTACTTCCACGAGCCATACCTTTCAAGGGTCAAGTATTGAATCAAATAGCTTCAAAATTCCTCAAGGCTACACAAGACATTGTGCCTAATTGGATTCACGACACCCCAGACCCCAACGTCAGTATTGGCCTAAAATGCGAAACCTACCCAGTAGAAATGGTCATTAGAGGTTACTTAGCAGGTCATGCTGCTAGAGAGTACCATGCGGGGAAAAGAATACTTTGCGGAGTAGCCATGCCAGAAGGCTTAAAGGAGAATGATAAATTCCCTATGCCCATTATTACGCCAACCACTAAAGCTAAAGAAGGGCACGATGAAGACATTTCTAAAGAAGAAATTCTTGCCCAAGGTTTAGTGAGCACAACAGAGTACGAACAACTCGAGAAATATACTCAGGCACTTTACCAAAGAGGCACTGAAATGGCGGCTGGTCAAGGCCTCATTTTAGTAGACACTAAATACGAATTTGGAAAAAAAGAAGGCCGAATCTATTTGATTGATGAAATTCATACGCCCGATTCTTCTCGCTATTTCTATAAAGAAGGCTATGAGGAACGTCAGACAAACGGTGAAAAACAAAAACAACTTTCTAAAGAATTTGTCAGGCAATGGCTCATTGAAAATGGTTTTCAGGGCAAAGATGGCCAACGAATCCCCGAGATGACTGATGATGTTGTTAAATCAATCTCAGACCGGTATATTGAGCTTTTTGAGCAAGTGACGGGAGATAAGTTCGAAAGGCACACGACCGAAGCATTAGAAAAAAGAATTGAATCGAATATTTTAGAATATTTAAAAAATAAATAAGTCTATCAAACTCGTTTTTATCAAAAAGAAAGACGTTAGATTTAAACACCATTATTAAGGAAGTAAAAGTAAGAGGAATGAAATTCATCATAGATAAAAAAGAAAAGTACACTTTAGTAAAGCTTGAAGAAGATAAATTAGACGCAACCATAGCGCCTGACTTAAAAGCTGAGTTTGTCAACTTAAACACCCAAGGAGTAGTCAATTTGATTCTCGATTTATCGAGTACCAGGTACTGTGACTCGTCTGGCCTAAGTTCTATTTTAACGGCCAACAGAATAGCCAATGAGCAAAACGGTGTGCTCGTTTTAGTAGGGTTACAGCCTATGGTTCAAAAACTGATTGAACTATCTCAACTGCATAAAATCTTTGAAATTTTGCCTACTCAGCACGAAGCCATTGAATTTATAATGATGACCGAGTTTCAAAAAGCAATTGAATCTGATGACAGCGAAGCTTAATCTTAGACTTTGAGTATACGCGTAAAGATACTTGGCTCCAACTCCGCAGCCCCAGCCCATAGAAGACATCAGACTTCACAAGTGATATTTATCGAAGGGCAACTTTATTTGATGGATTGTGGCGAAGGAACTCAACTACTCTTGAAGCGATACCAAGTTAAGATTCAGAAAATCAATAATATTTTTATCACTCATTTACATGGTGATCATTATTTAGGAGTGATGGGACTTTTGTCTACGCTGCATTTAACAGGTAGAAAAAAGTCTCTCAACCTATATGCTCCTCCGGGGCTGGCCGAAATCATTAGCGTTCAGTTAAAATATTCTGAAACCGTTTTTAATTACGAGATCAACTTTATTCCAATAGACCCAACAAAGAATATCATTGTTCATGAAGATGACTTTGTAAGCGTTTCCACAATCCCCCTCAACCACAGAATCCCGTGTGCTGGTTTTTTATTTACTGAAAAGCCGAAAAAGAGGAGAATCATTAAGGAAAAGCTACCTGAAGAATTTTCTGTTAGAAATATTATTAAGCTCAAGAATGGTGAAGATATTCTCGATAAAGAAGGGAATATCCTCTTCAAGAACCTTGACCTCACTAGCCCTGCGAAGCGAACATATCAATATGCGTTTTGCTCCGACACTAAATATGATGAATCTATAATCCCGCTGATCAAAGGGGTTGATTTATTATATCACGAGTCCACCTTTACTGACGAACACAAAGATCGAGCAGCACTCACTTACCATTCTACGGCCAAACAAGCGGCTACCATTGCGCTTAAAGCTGAGGTTGGTAAACTAATCTTAGGTCACTTTTCTATTAGGTACATGGACTTAGAACCGCTAAGGACAGAAGCCAGAATGATTTTTGAAAATTCTGATTTAGCCATTGAAGGCGAAGATTTTATTCTGGATGATATTCAGTAACCTTTTATGGCCGAGTCGATCTTAAAGAACAAAAAAACCAATCTCTTTCTTATCCTTAGCGGTATTTTTATCACTAATGCGCTCATTGCTGAACTCATTGGAGGTAAAATTTTCTCTTTTGAAAAAACACTTGGATTTCAACCACTTGACATTCCTCTTTTTGGTGATTTTGCCATGGAATTTAACCTAACAGCAGGTGTTGTTCTTTGGCCTGTTGTTTTCATTGCCACCGACATCATCAATGAATACTTCGGTAAAAAGGGTGTAAAAAGAATCACATACATCACTGTTGGCCTAATTGCCTATGCTTTTATAGTCATCTTCTTGGCCATGAAACTAGTACCCGCAGATTTCTGGTTAGAAGTCAATGGCACAGACTCTAATGGCAACCCTTTCAATATCAATGAGGCTTTTCAAAAAGTATTTTCACAAGGCCTCAATATTATTTTTGCCTCACTCATTGCATTTCTAGTTGGTCAATTTGTTGACGTTTATGTATTCCATAAACTTAGGAAAGTAACAGGTGGAAATAAAATTTGGCTACGCGCCACTGGATCGACTCTCGTTTCTCAATTCATCGATAGCTTCTTAGTCCTTATTATCGCTTTCTATTTTTTAGGGCCTTGGTCTATCTCACAGGTACTCGCTGTGGGACTCACTAATTACATCTACAAATTCTTTGTGGCAGTTGTACTCACTCCTGTTCTTTATGTGGCTCATTATTTTATTGATAACTATTTAGGCAAGGCGCTTTCTGAAGAACTGCAGACAGAAGCCAGCGAACAAAGCGGTGAGAAGATTTTCTAGCCTTTTCTAAAAAAATTATCTAAAATAACGGCCGTAGCAATGGCTACATTCAATGACTCTGCGCCTCCCCTTCTAGGGATATGAATACTATGGGTGATCAACCGTCCCAACTCATCCTTAATCCCCTGCGATTCATTCCCCATCAACAAAACGCCTGACCTGCCAAGAGCAGCTTCATATATACTATCTCCTTTCAGCAGCGCGCCATAAATTGGTTGATTCACTTCAGACAGCCACTTTTCTAAGTCAGCATACACCACACTCACGCGAGTAAATGAGCCCATACTTGAATTAATAACTTTTGGATTGTAGTAATCGGCAGACTCCGTTGAGCAAACAATATTCTTTACCCCATACCAATCGGCAATTCTAATAATCGTCCCTAAATTCCCTGGGTCTCTCACATCATCTAATGCCAAAACCAATTGATGGTCAGGAATGGGGGCTTCACTCTGAGCGCGCATAGAAACTATGGCTATTGCGGCATTATTCGAACTGAAAGTACCAACGGCACTTAAATCAGACTCTTTTACTTCAATAATCTCTTTTGCTCTATTGATTAAATCAGCAGTTAACGTACTTTTATAGGCTGTGGTGATGAGCAAATAATCAACCTGAAAGTCAGACTTGAGTACCTCTTCCACCCCTTTTGCACCTTCTACTATAAATTTAGCTTCCTGATGTCTATATTTTTTTAATTGAAGAGATTTAAAGTACTTTATCAATCGTTTAGAAAGCATATACAAAGCTATTTGTGAAATCGGGAAATCTACTCTTATTTTTTATTTTATTAGTCAGCCTTGTTAGTTCATGTACGGGAGTTAAATACTTGGAGGATGGCGAAAAACTTCTTTACAACCAAAGCTTAAAAGGGGTTGAAAAAGCCAGTAAAAGTGAGCTTTCAGCGCAAATCACATTAAGTCCCAATATCCGGTTTCCTATCATTGGTCCTGTTGGAGCTTTCATATACGAAACAGGCGAAAACAACTTTGATACTGCATCAGTCTATCAGAAAAGGAAAGAGTTTATTGAAAGAACTGACAATAAAATTTTAGCTAAGCAATCGAAAGAGCGCAGTACAAACAAGCTAGAGTCCCGGAAAACAAGACGATTAGAGCGGTTTCAAAACAAACTCCGAAACGGTAATTTCAGAATGCGTACGGGCAGCCCTTTGGCAGTTTATGATGACTATGCCATTGAGAACTCTAAGTCACGGATGGAAAGTTATTTAAAAAATAAGGGGTTTTCAAAAGCCACAGTCAAGATTGAAACCAAGGAAAAGAAAAGAAAAGTAGACCAAACCTTCATCATTAATGAAGGTCCTCAGCTTTTTTTAGACAGCCTTATTTTAAGGACCGGAGATAGTACGCTCACAAAGCTCATCAACTCGTCTGAAGTAAAATCTTTTCTTAAAAAGGGCGACACTTACAGCAAAGATAATGTAGACGCAGAAAGGGCTAGGATAGAAACCTTGTTAAGAGACAATGGTTATTTTGAATTCAATAAACGCTTTATTGAGTTCAACGCCTACTTCGATCCCAAAAGTAAAGATTTATGGTTAAGCACTATTGTCAACAAACCTGCTGACAAGCCTTTCCACAAAATCTATCAGATGGATTCTATCATTTTCAACACCAGTGGTTCGGATATCCCCATTGACACCACAAACTTCGAAGACATTACTTACACTTTTGGTTTTAATGATTATTCTCCAAAAGTGCTCGACACTCGAATGATATTTAGAAAAAAAGCACTCTACAATAATACCGATGTAATTAATACGCAGAGACAACTTTTATCAATCGATATGTTTCGTTATGCAAACATAAACTTTGACACGACATTGGTAGAAGGGAAAATGATCGCAAATATTTACAGTGCCCCCCTCAAGAAATTCCAGCTAAGTCAAGAATTAGGCGCCAATGTAAGCCAAGGTTATCCGGGCCCTTTTTATAACCTATCCTTTAAGAACAGAAATGTATTTGGGGGTTTAGAGATTTTAGAGCTCACAGGCTTTATTGGCTCAGAAGGTATTGCTCAGGCCACAGCAAACGAAAATAGGCTCACGAGTTTTCAATATGGAGGAAATTTAGCGCTTAGCTTTCCGAGATTCATCACTCCTTTCCCATCAAGAAGACTAAACCTAGACACATTCAACCCTAAAACGACCGTTTCTCTCGGCTACTCCTTCACGGATAGGCCTGAATATGTGAGAACCAATATTAACGGCACACTTTCTTATCGCTGGCAGAACCTAAAAGCAAATAGAAGCTATACGCTCAACCTTGCAGATGCCAACCTGATCAACACATTAAAGATCGATCCAGTTTTTGAAGACTTATTGAACCAACTTGCCAATCAAGGCAACACGCTTATCCTATCATTCAACCCATCCTTTGTGAGCAGTACTTCGTTCAACGCCACCATTAACAACGACTACTCGAATACTAAAGCACCCTCTTCATTCTTCAGGTATTTTATAGAAGCGGCTGGCACCTCTTTCAACTTTGTGGGGACGGGATTATTAGAAAGACAAGAATTAGCCTACTATCAGTTTCTCAAATTTCAAGCTGATTATAGACGGTATTACCCATTAAAAAATAAATCCTCATTTGTTTTCAGGGCTAATGCAGGGCTGGCAGACCCCTATATTGGTCGTAAACAAGGGATTAATGCGCTACCTTATGAAAAATTCTTCTTTACTGGAGGTAGCAATAGTAACCGAGCATGGAGCCCTAGACGTCTCGGGCCTGGATCATCTTCCCCATACCTGCTTGACGCCAGCGGCAATAATGTAAGAGATGAAGATGGCTTATTAGTACCAGATCTTTCAAATAATAGTTACCAGTTTGAGCAGCCTGGCGAAGTTCTTTTAGAATTGAATGCCGAGTATCGTTCCAACATTGTGGGCTTCTTAGACTGGGCTGTTTTCGTAGATGCAGGGAATGTTTGGAGACTTTCAGAAAACATTCAGAATAATACATCAGATGTCACCCTAGTTTCGCCTGGTGCAAAATTTGAATTGAATAGATTCTACAAAGAAATTGCTGTTGGTGCGGGCATAGGACTCCGCTTCGACTTCTCCTTTTTGGTTTTCAGGCTTGATGTTGGACACAAACTAAAAGACCCTCGGTATGAAGAAGGTAAGCGCTGGAGAAAACTTTTTAGCCAGCGATCACAAACAGTTTTTAATATTGCTGTGGGCTATCCTTTCTGATCAATAGTTGATGAGCTCAGCAATTGCCCGCTCTACTTTTTCTGGTGTTGGCAACATTTGCTTCTCCAAATCTGCGTTAAGAGGTATAGCGGGTAGATTCGCAGCACCGTAAGTCATAACTGGTGCATCTAATATTTTGAAACACTCCTTAGAGATCCTTCCTGCCAAAGACTCAGCAAAAGAGTTCATCAAAGGTTCTTCTGTGAGTACCAGTACTTTATTGTGACGCTTTACCGAGGCGATCACAGCTGTCCAGTCTAATGGATTTAATGTTCTTAAATCTAAAATCTCTACTTTCCCCTCGAAAGCTTTACTCGCAGCCCTGGCCCAATGCACACCCATTCCATAAGTGATTACAGAGCAACTTTCTCCGTTGGCAATTGCTTCTTCGGTAGCGTCTTGCTCTATTCTTGCCTTACCCAAAGGAATAATATAATCACTATCTGGCTCAAAAGTCTTAGCAGAGTCTGTGCCCGGTACTTTCGACCAATAGAGACCCTTGTGCTCTAACATTACCACTGGATTAGGATCATAAAATGCCGCTTTCATAAGGCCCTTCATATCGGCTGCATTGGACGGATACACCACCTTGATGCCACGGATGTTTAAGAGTGTTGACTCTATACTTCCAGAATGGTACGGTCCACCTCCACCATAAGCACCGATTGGTACCCTAATTAATGATTGAATAGGAAATTGACCATTGGATAAATAACAACTCTTCGAAAGTTCTTCCACCAATTGATTGATCCCTGGCCAGATATAATCTGCAAATTGAATTTCGACAATAGCCTTGGCCCCTACTGCTGACATGCCAGCGGTAGAGCCTACAATATAAGCCTCCTGAATTGGGGTATTAAAAATTCTATCGTCACCATATTTCTGTGCTAACGTGGCTGCTTCGCGAAAAACTCCCCCCAATGCTCCTCCTACATCTTGCCCATAAAATAAAGCTTCAGGATACTCTTTGAGTAGATCGTCAACGGCATGAAGTGCGGCATCTACCATCACTACCTTTTCAGCACCCCTTGGTTTGCGATGCCCCTTTTCATGTGTGATTGGCGTTGGTGCAAACTCATGATCCATGTAGGAAGAAAGCTCTGGGTCATCAGCATTCAAAGCCCTGGCAAACTCTGACTGAACGAATGCCTTGGCTTCATCTTCAATTCCCACAAGCTGTGGCTCTTTAAAACCTGCCTTTTTTAATGCTTTTCTAAGTTGTGGTATAGGATCTGTTTTTTGATGTTCATCTAAATCACCTCGGTACCATTCCTTTCTTACCCCGGAAGTATGGTGACCTAAAAGTGGCACTTTCGCATGGACTAAAATTGGCGCTCTATTTTCTCTTGAGTAAGCAAAGGCTTTTTCAAGGCCCAAATATGAATCAACAAAATCACTTCCGTCCACCCTCATGCGTTCCATTCCTTTAAAACCTGCAGCGAATTCGTAGGCATCCATGGCACGCATTTCTTTACCTGTAGCAGAAATACCCCAATCGTTGTCTTGAATCAAATAGACAATGGGCAACTGATGTAATACCGCCATCTGAAAAGCCTCAGAAACTTCGCCTTCCGTCACAGATCCGTCACCTAGCGAGCACAGCACCAATGGCTTTTCGTTTTTATTATCCAACCCTTGACTTTCTAAATAGGCAATCCCATGCGCCATGCCAGTGGCAGGTATGGCTTGCATACCAGTCGCAGAACTTTGATGAGGTATCGTAGGGAAACCCTTTCTCTTTAATGACGGATGACCGTAATATGTTCTTCCCCCTGAAAAAGGATCATCCTTTTTCGCCATTAATTGTAACATTAATTCATATGGGCTGATGCCTATACCAAGTAAAATTGACTCATCACGGTAATAAGGTGCAGCAAAATCATAGGCTTTCAAGTGAAACCCTGCTGCCAATTGAATGGCTTCATGACCACGAGAAGTACTATGGACGTATTTATTACTAATGGCTTTGTGCTCCTCATAGATCTCCGCCATGTTAAAGGCAGTCTGCATCAGCCTGTATGCCTTTTCAAGAACACTTTTTGAAATAGAATTATCTTTACTTTTAGTCGTAGAATTACTTTGAGGTTCGATCACTTCCATATTTAGATTGTGCTGTTGGCCAAAAATAACCAATAATTTCAAACGATTGCCACAAAAACCTAACGATAGTTAGGCAATCTATTGCCATAACGAAATTGCCTTTCAACTGTTTATTATACTTTTGTATCTATGGCGATGACAGACAAAGATTCAATCACGCAAATTTTCCAGAATATACAGAATCACATCTGTAAAGAAATTACCAAAGCTGATGGTAAAGGTACCTTTATTGAAGATGCCTGGGAAAGACCAGGCGGTGGTGGCGGAAAAAGCCGAATAATGCGCCATGGTGCTATTATTGAAAAGGGAGGTGTTAATTTCTCAGCTGTTCATGGCCCAACCCCTGAGAAGCTTTTGAATTCATTTGGTCTTACCGAAGGTGATTTCTTTGCTACGGGAGTATCGATTGTATTACATCCGGAAAACCCGATGGTGCCCATAATCCATATGAATATTCGATATTTCGAAATGTCGAATGGGAATTATTGGTTTGGAGGGGGTATCGATTTAACGCCTCATTACATCGATGAGGATGATGCTCGGTTCTTCCATGAGAAAATGAAGGCAGTCTGCGATAAGCATGATCCTAGTTATCATAAAGAATTTAAATCTTGGGCTGACGATTATTTCTACATTAAGCATCGGCAAGAAACACGCGGCATTGGCGGTATTTTCTTCGATCAATTGAGCGAGAATAGCAAATTTTCAAAATCTGACAGGCTAGAATTCGTAAAAGATGTGGGTTTATCCTTTGCGCCAATCTATACTCACCTTATGCGAAAAAACGCAAAAATGCCTTATGGAGAAAGGGAAAAAGAATGGCAAATGCTCCGCAGGGGCAGGTATGTTGAATTCAACTTGGTGTATGATCGAGGCACCCGTTTTGGTTTGGAAACAGAGGGAAGAGTTGAATCGATATTGATGAGTTTACCCGCTCAAGCTGGCTGGGAATATGACTTCCAACCACCAAAAAGGAGTAAAGAGGCCAAAACCCTCGAAGGACTTAAGAAAGGCATAAACTGGCTTACATAAGTGATCGATCAATTAGAACAATGGGATAAATCATTCTTCCTCTGGATCAACGGAGAGAATAACGATTATGCAGATCACTTGATGACCTGGGTAAGCAATAAGTTCATGTGGATTCCACTTTATCTATTGCTCTTATTCTGGCTCTTCAAATACCAAAAACATTACTTAGGAATGGCCATTTCGCTTGGTGTGCTCATTTTAATCAGTGATCAATTGGCGTCTGGGGTTTTAAAGCCATGGGTAGAAAGATTACGTCCATGCCATGACCCCTCCATTTCTAACCTTGTACATGCGCCAGATGGATGTGGTGGACGATATGGATTCGCTTCCTCCCATGCGGCTAACATGTTTGCAGTCGCTACCTTCTGTTGGCTCTGTTTAAGAAATCACCTTAAATACATTTGGGTACTTTTCCTTTGGGCGGCATTGATTGCCTACAGCCGAGTTTATTTAGGAGTCCATTTCCCTGGTGATGTCATTGTGGGTGGTCTCATTGGCGTTTTTGCAGGCTTTGTGAGTTTCACTCTGTTCAATAAAATTAAAAGTTTTAAAAAGACTAAGCATTAAAGAGTATGAAAAAAGACGCTATTGTATTTAAGTATTTCAAAAGAGTGTTCGAAGATTATCAAGTGTTAGTCTCCGTAAACCCTATTGACTTCTCGGGAACAGAATTAATAATTCACCCAGATGGTAAGGTAGAAAAAACTGAGATTCAATTCGATGAAGATATTTATAGCGACTTAGGAGAGGATGAGTTTAAAGAAGGCAGCCCTTTAGAGTTTCAACTTTATATGAAGAAAGACCTCTTCGAACGCAAAGACTAGGCGGCTCACTACCTAACCCCCTCATGGCTTGCACTATAAAGTGCCCGCAATTACTTCTGTAAGAAGTAAATAGTCAATGAATTAAACATTAAGATTTTGGTGATTTTGCTGACTCCGAATACGCCAATAATAAAATTAGATAAATTTCAGAAACGAGTTCCTCAGTCCATTATTTCTTAATATATTTGCACTCGGCAGAGGGATGCGACCAGCTCCCGCTGAACTCCCCCAGGCTGGGAACAGAGCAAGGGTAAGCGGTTGTAGCGGTGCGACATCCTGATGCCTTTTTTTATTTTCCTCATATTCGTATCATTACAGACGCTAACTTTTTTCTATGTCTGTCTATCTCGCTGAATTCATTGGTACTGCCGTTCTACTTTTTTTCGGAAATGCTATAAATGCTGCTACTACTCTCAATTTTTCATACGCTAAAGGCTCCGGCTGGATCGTCACCACCATTGGTTGGGGCTTAGCAGTAACATTCGGCATTTATGCCGTTGGTGAAATCAGTGGCGCCCATCTTAATCCAGCGGTTACATTTGGCCTAGCCATCGCTGGAGATTTTGAATGGGCATTAGTGCCCGGCTATATCGTTGCTCAGGTTTTAGGTGCAATGCTAGGCGCAACTTTCACATGGCTTCAATACTTACCACACTGGCGCAAAACCGAAGATCAAGGCGCTAAACTTGGCGTTTTTTGTACTTCGGGAGCCATAGATCAAAAAGGCTCTAACCTTGTGAGTGAAATCTTAGGAACAATGGTACTGGTTTTTGGGCTACTCATGATTGGCGCAAACACATTTACTGACGGCCTTAACCCCTTAGTTGTTGGTGGTTTGATTGTAGTGATTGGTATGGCGCAAGGTGGCTCTACAGGCTATGCCATTAACCCTGCACGGGATTTCGGTCCTAGGCTAGCGCACTTCCTCCTACCGATCAAAGGGAAAGGCGGCTCTAACTGGAGTTATGCGTGGATTCCAATCGTTGGCCCTATTATAGGTGGTGGTCTTGGTGCTGGACTTTATCAAATTGGATTTAATGGGACTACTGGCCCTTTGGCCTGGGTGTTTATAGGCATTGCGATCTTAGCAATAGCCTATGCTATAATTGAAGAGAGCAAAAAGTAGAGTCTCTGTCATTTCAATACTTTTCTTCCAATATGATCTAAGTCAGTTTTTACCCGCTCTATACCCTCTTTGGTTTAAGCACATGCCCAATGAAAAAGTCTTAAAAGAAAAACCCCTCGTAACCAGTACGGTGAAGAGGCGTTTCAATTATTCGATTGAGCCGCTACAATGTTCATGTCCTGATTGAAGCAAGTCTCTGATTAAAAATCTTTAAACTTCACCCATATCAGCACTGGGTTTCCTGATGATTCAATTTGTTCTAATGTCGTGCCTTGACGAAATTTGATTTGATCTTGTGACAGTTCCGACAGAAACGATCTCATATCTGGTGATTGAACAGTAAAAATTAGCTGGTCTTTATCCCAGGCTAATGGAACTGCCACACTGTTAGGCTTATCTGCTTTTGTCATATCAACTGCATCAATACGGCCATTAGACCGATCGATTGAAAAGCTAGGAGGTGCTGTTTCGTTACTATAACCTGAGTAGGGAATCGCCCAAATTCTTCTGTCTCCCATATGAGCAACGGCTCTCCATACTTTATCGGTAGTCTGCATTATATCTCCAAATTCAACTGCTACAGGATTGCTTTCAGTCCAATACCAATCTGAACCAAAATCGAAATGCACAAATGGCGTAAAACGGTTTTCGCTCAATCGATACACTGTATCGCTCATCATTCTGAACAAAGTCACACCATCTTTGTAAGGGGTGATAGAGTTATTACTGAAGTAAATCATCCCTTCCATTTTATCGTCAAAAGGTATATAACTACCACTAATTTCTAGATTTTGATCAAGAGTCGCGTACCTGTAATAAGAGGTGTCATTCAGTGGGTATCGATTCATTTCCATCGCATAACCATTCTTGTAACCATAGATATGGCCTACTCTATTCGGTAATTTTTGAGACTTTATAAAATTCCCTTTAAGGTCATACCTCAGTATTTTACTTTCTTGTCTAGAATAAATAACAAGTGTATCACTCTCTAACCATAAATCGCTGATATTGTCGTATTCTTCAGGCCCATTACCTTTCCTGTTGATTTTCCTCACAGAATTTCCATTCCTATCAAAAACAAATACATCGGATTCTGGGCCACTAATTGTAAATACCAAGTAGTCGTCAGTCTTCTGAAGGTTACGTATGTAGGACAGCAACGAGTTATCAGTTTCTTCAAGCCTTATTACCTCTACTGACGCTATTAAATCAGCAAAGCGCTTTTGAGGAAGATCGATATCAAGAGTGTAGGATTTAAAATCGTCTGAAATATTTGCGAGTTCACTTTCCTGTTCTGTTGAATTATTGGATGAACAGGATAAGCAAATGAGTGTAAGGAAAAGGAGTAGGTTGATGTGCTTCATAATATTGAC
>JBLIES010000017.1:0-30735 GCA_047633135.1 Roseivirga sp. | reverse complement strand
TCTTTACTGAGGTCTCAATTAACTGACTCTAATAATATACCACAATTCGACATAATAATGCTTGGCCTAGGTGAAGATGGTCATACTGCCTCTATATTTCCTCATGAAATGGAGTTACTTGAGAGTGAAGAGGTATGTGTTGTCGCCACCCACCCTGAGTCTGGGCAAAAAAGAATTAGCCTGACTGGTCAAGTGATTAATAATGCTAAAGAGGTTTGTTTTCTTGTGACTGGGACTGGTAAGGCAGAAAAAGTAAAAGAAATTCTATACAAGACTGGCGGTTATAAAAATTATCCTGCCTACTATATTCAACCAAGTTCTGAAAACCTTTATTGGTATATGGATGAGGCAGCCATTGCCAGACTCTAAGTTCAGGTTTGTTTAACTTAAAAACATCATTCAATTGATATCTTTAAACGAAAAAACCCTAGCCGAAGCTAGGGTTTCATCATGTATAAAGCTTAAAAGCTTATTTAACTTTGTTCACCACAGCCGCAAACGCTTCTGGATGATTCATCGCTAAGTCTGCAAGTACCTTACGGTTCAATTCGATGTCTGTCTTGCCTAAAGCACCCATTAACTGAGAATAAGACATTCCATGAAGCCTAGCTCCTGCATTGATTCTTTGAATCCAAAGTTTTCTAAACTCTCTCTTCTTTGCTTTTCTATCCCTGTATGCGAATTGAAGACCCTTTTCAATTTGGTTCTTCGCTACTGTCCATACATTCTTTTTTCTACCGAAGTAACCTTTGGCTAACTTCAGTATTCTTTTTCGTTTTGCTCTTGACGCTACCGCGTTTACTGATCTTGGCATAATTTTAATGTTTTTGACCCTTGGTGTCTCGATTTAACTCGAGTACTTATAACCAAACATCGGGTGGAACAATGTAACCTGTACTCTTTTAAATGTTAAGCATAGCTTTAACGTTCTTCTCATCAGCTTTGTGAACAAGTCCCATGGCTGTAAGATTACGTTTCTGCTTCGTTTCTTTCTTGGTAAGGATATGGCTTTTGAAAGCGTGCTTTCTTTTAATTTTACCTGATCCTGTCAATTTGAAACGCTTTTTAGCTCCTGATTTAGTTTTTGCTTTAGGCATTTTAACTTTATTTAATAAAAACTGGTATTACTTTTTAATCACTTTAGGCGTCAAGAAAAGAAACATTCTTTTCCCTTCTAGCTTTGGTAGTTGTTCTACTTTCGCATACTCCTCTAAAGCTTGGGCGAATCTCAACAATAAAATCTCGCCTCTTTCCTTGTAAACAATTGTCCTTCCTCTAAAGTGAACATAGGCTTTCACCTTTGAACCCTCCTTAAGGAAACCCATTGCATGGTTTAGTTTAAAGTTGAAATCATGATCATCCGTATTAGGTCCGAATCTGATCTCTTTGATTACAGTTTTAGAAGCTTTGGCTTTAATCTCCTTTTGCTTCTTCTTCTGATCGTACTTAAACTTAGAGTAATCTACGATCTTACAAACAGGGGGATCTGCAGTTGGAGAAATCTCAACAAGATCAAGACCCTGATCTTTCGCCATTTGAAGGGCACGATCTATCTCGTAAACATCTACTTCAACGTTTTCGCCAACTACACGAACTTTCGAGGCCATGATTTTCTCGTTGACTTTGTATGGCTCTTCTACCCTACCTCTCGGTGGATATTTTCTCCTCATTTTTGCGATGGTAACCTCCTTGTCTTGTTAAAAATGTGTGCAAATATCGGTATAATTTTCTAAATATCAATGAGCTCTTCGATTCAAATTAAATATTAACTATGAAGTGATTTAGCCTTCTCTTTAATGAAAAAAGCAATAAACTCTTCGATAGACATACTTCCCAAATCACCCTCACCGTGTCTTCTAACTGATACTTGGTTATTCTCTTGTTCCTTATCACCAACGATTAGCATCAGCGGAATCTTTTTAACTTCCGCATCTCTAATTTTTCGACCTATTTTCTCGTCTCTGTTATCGACAAAGCCAGTGATATCTTCTGATTCTATATGCTTGTATACTTGCTGTGCATACTCAGCATATTTTTCTGAAATAGGCAACACAGCTACTTGATCAGGTGTTAACCACAAAGGGAATTCACCTGCGCAATGCTCTATTAAAACAGCCACAAATCTTTCTAAAGAACCAAATGGTGCCCTATGTATCATTACTGGCCTATGTTTCTGGTTGTCTGCGCCATTATATTCTAGCTCAAAGCGCTCAGGTAGGTTATAATCTACTTGAATAGTCCCTAGTTGCCACTTTCTGCCCAGGGCATCTTTGACCATAAAATCGAGTTTAGGACCATAAAAGGCCGCTTCACCCAATTCCGTTACCGTAATCAAATTCTTCTCTGCTGCCGCCTCAATAATTGCAGACTCTGCCTTTTCCCAAGCTTCATCAGTACCTATGTACTTCTGCTTGTCTTCTGGGTCTCTTAAAGATATTTGAGCTGTAAAGTTTTCAAAACCTAGGGATTTAAAAACATAAAGCACCAAATCAATTACCTTAATGAACTCTTCTTTCACTTGATTTTCGGTACAGAATATATGGGCGTCATCTTGAGTAAAGCCTCTCACCCGAGTCAATCCATGTAACTCACCACTTTGCTCGTAACGATATACAGTACCAAATTCAGCCAATCGAACTGGCAGTTCTTTATATGACCTTGGTCTTGATTTGTATATCTCACAATGATGAGGACAGTTCATTGGCTTTAGCAAGAACTCTTCTCCTTCATTAGGCGTCTTTATTGACTGAAACGAATCAGCACCATATTTTTCATAGTGCCCCGAAGTAATATAAAGGTTCTTATGTCCAATATGAGGAGTTATAACGGGGTCGTAACCCGCTTTTACTTGGGCCTTTCGCATAAAGGTCTCTAGGCGTTCTCTCAACTTGGCTCCTTTCGGCAACCAAAGCGGTAAACCCAGGCCTACTTTCTGAGAAAAGGTAAACAGCTCTAATTCTTGACCTAATTTCCTATGATCACGCTTTTTAGCTTCCTCCAGCATATGGAGGTATTCCGTTAATTCTTTTTGTTTAGGGAAAGTAATGCCATACAAACGAGTAAGCTGCTTGTTGTTTTCATCACCTCTCCAATAAGCGCCCGCCACACTCAATACCTTGGCGGCTTTGATAAAGCCTGTATTAGGAATATGCGGACCTCTGCACAGATCAGTAAAATTACCTTGTTGATAAAAAGTAATGGTCCCGTCAGCCAATCCTTCGATCAGGTCTAATTTATATTCATCACCTTTTTTGGTGAAATAGTCAATTGCATCGCTCTTTGATACTTCTGTTCTAATGTATTCGTTTTTCTCTCGGGCTAAATCGAGCATTTTAGCCTCTATCTTCACCATTTGGGTTTGGTCGAAAACCACATCATCATCAAAATCTACATCATAGTAGAAACCGTTGTCGATGGATGGACCGATACCAAATTTTGTGCCTGGATAAAGTGACTCTAATGCCTCAGCCATTAAATGAGCAGATGAATGCCAAAATGTGGCCTTGCCCTCGTCATCATTCCATGTAAGAAGCTTAATTGAAGCATCTTCGTTGATTGATCGATTTGCGTCTCTTACCTCACCATTAATTTCGGCAGCCAATACATTTCTGGCCAAACCTTCACTGATACTTAAAGCCACATCCATGGCTGAACTTCCTCTTGAAAATTCTTTAACTGAACCGTCAGGAAGGGTGATTTTGATACTTTCGCTACTCATAATTTAGTTCACCAAATGCTACAAACCATTTGGATTTGATTCATGATTCTTTGAATGCGCAAAGATGCAATAATATTTAAGAGAATTAATTCAAAACACTCGAAACACTAAAAAAATCGAGTTTTTCAAAAAAAACATCCCCTTTATAAAGACAAATTAAAACTCACCTTTATTTGACGTTGAGTCACATCAGGATTATTCAAATAACTCAACCGCTGAAAGAAATCTACCCGGAACACTTTAAAGATATTCTCAACACCTATACCCACTTCGCTAAAGGGTTTATTTCCATCCAAAGTGAGGAAGTCAACAGTAGGCTGATTGGCTAAAGTTGCATCGCTTACTTGTCCGTAAAGCAAGTTACCACTCGCTACAAGTCTCCATTTTAATTTTTTAAGCAACGGAACTCTGTTCAAGATAAATCCTTCGAAAAAGTGCTGGTATTTAAAGGAAGCATATGATTGACTTACAAACTCATAAAAATTCATAGTATTGAAAGCAAAACTGGCGAACACTGGTTGTTCATTTCCAATGTGACCTGTAAGCAAGGGATAAGGAATTTCATCAAATACTTTACTTGCCGTAATTTCATAGAAAGAAACTCCAAAAATCCCCAGTTTCACCCTTTGAGAGATTCCAACATCAAGTTTATTAAAGTTAAAATCACCACCGAACGGACCTTTGATTCCTCTAGTGTAGGCCAATACGAAAATCGGCCATCTGAAGGTCCCTAAACTAATTCTACTGTTATCGCTGATAATAAAATTCTCATCCTTTGCATACTTCAACTTAAGCGTAAATTCTGTATTCGTAAAATTGGTATCAGTAGGTGAATCTGTACTGCCCTGAACAGTGTAATAGCTAAAGCCATCAAACAATGGTGTGAAATCTTGATTTTTGAACCTAAAACTGAAAGAGAAGGGTCTGGATATTTGTGAGGTAAAATCCAACTGGTATCGCTCATACGCAAATGGTCTGATCAAATTACCTAGTTGGGTTAGTGCAACGAAAGCATTTGCATTGTCTATATCCGTAATTCCACCTGATTGCAAGCCAAGTTGATCAATATCTTTTTGGTAGTTTAATGAAACCGTGGTCCATTTTTTACGGGAAATAATATGGGTAACACCAAGCCCATACTTGAACTTTTTATCATCAAAACCATAGGCCAAATAACCATTGAATTGCCATTTTAAGCTGAAATGCTCGTTTGTTCTTCCCCCTAATCTAGTTCTAACACCTTCTATATTGTTGAAAGAGGCTAAAAATGGCCAAGGTCCCAAGTCGAATTTACCTACCTCTACATAACCACGTGCGAAGGTCTTCAATAAATTCGTCCACGTTTTCACAATGGGTATTTGTTTTAGCGAATCTATCATAGCGATTACGTTAATCTCAGTCCTTGACAAGGAATCATGACGGTTAGCGACCCAGAAGTCCTCATCTGAAATTCGAGCATCTTCCTCTAGTTCTATCGTTCTTTCAAAGAATCTATTTGGCTTTGCTTCGGTAAGCGTTATGTTCTTATTGGAGGTATAAAACTTAGCTAAAAACCCTGCTGATTTCTTTGTGATCTCGGCAACATCAATCAACACTCTGGATTTATTTGGAATCCATGCGCCATTGTCCATGCGTTGCAGTTCCTGCTGTATTTTTATCTTATCGATAAAGTTTAAGTTAGCAGTGGATTGCATTGTAGCGTCAATTCTCTTTACTCCGTAATCTTCTTTAGCCACCCACATGGTGCCCTTAAAGGCTAATTCTTGGTCGTTTTTTGGCTCGAAATCAAGAATATAGCAAAATTCATTGTCTATGTAAACGCTATCTTTTAATTCATAATTGTAAACCAATCGCCAACCATCCCCAATTGGAGAAGCAAACTCCTTGTCGACAATGTTCATTCTATTTTGGTAGAAATTATACTCTTGGAACGAAGAGCCAATAACCTGCGAAATCAGGGAACCGTCTTCGATGCCTATTCCGGTAATCTTTGTTTTAATGATCTGTTCTTTTTGCAGCCTTGGGTTACTTCTAAAATAGAATTTAGAAAGTGACTCTGAAATAAAAATTGGCAAAATTGGCTTACCATCCTCGCCAGCAATCTGATCGATGCTATCGAGCACAGAAGTCACCTTCTTCATGTACTTCTTCTCTCGAAACTCATCATTAATATTGTCTATGTCAATTTCAATCTTATTATAAGAGTCGAATTCATAAGCATCAATTCTTCGCTTATCATTCTTGTTTTTATTATCGATGACAGCCCTCATTATCGCAAAGGCTGGGTTTTCAGCCCGACCAGATGTAATAACAAAATCGGCTAAAGAAGTAGCTTCAGGGTTGAGTTGTACGTTGATGACCTGGGCTATACCTCTTTCATAGACTTTTCTTCTGGTTTCGTAACCGATGTATGAGAAAATGACTGTATCAGAAGCAGCCTCCCCTATAATTTCATAATTACCATCAAAATCAGTTGGTGTGCCAACGTTACTACCCTGAATCAGGACGTTGGCAAAAGGCACAGGGTCACCCGTTTCGGCATCTGTGACCTTTCCTCGAATGATGGTTTGCTGTCCAAAGGCTAATGCTGCTGACCATGCAAGCAAAAGTGCAGTAATGAGATATTTTGATTTCAAGTTTTCGAATTTCTGAGATAATAAAGCTAGAACGACCTTAGTGCTAAAAAGTATACTCTTTTCTTATGCCGCTATCAACTGATGTCAGCTTTAGAACGTTCCCTTAAATAAGTTTTTATGTGTAAGTCGGATCTTCTGACAATGCGTTGATACCATTGAAATTTCAATTCATCCTGCTCACCTTCTGTTAACTGCCAATCCACATCGCTCTTCTTAAGCCTTCTTACTAAATCCATTAAAATAAGTGCCGCACTTACTGACACATTGAAAGACTCTGTAAACCCATACATAGGTATATGTACTAATTCATCTGCTTCTTGCTTCGCGAAATCACTAATCCCCTCATGTTCGGCACCAAAAACAATGGCAGTCTTTTGCGTGATATCTAATTCGTGAATCGACTTAGAATTTGGATCTGGCGTTGTACCAACGATTCTATAGTTTTTACTTCTTAAATCGTTAAAACATTTAATGGTACTGTCTTCTTCTCTTTCGTATTTATGCAAGGTTACCCAGTTAGATGCACCACGCACTATGTTTGGATTGAGGTGGTAATCGTGTAATTTCTGGGTGATGTAAAGGTCTTGGAGACCGAAACAGTCGCTTGTTCGTAGTACTGCGCTTGCATTATGGGAATGATAAACGTCTTCTAAAACAACAGTTAAATGCCTTGTGCGTTCCGCGAGCACCTTATTTATCAGCTGAATTTTATTTTCAGTGACAAATTCTTCGAGAAGATTGATCAATTCAGCTTGCAAGGAATTAAGATTAGGGTACAAAAGTAACAAAAAATATAAAGCTCCTTAATTTCTTAAGCAGCTTATTCTATTCAATCGAATGTCTTAGATTCTCTGTGAATGAGGATATCTTCGAATTACACCCTCTGACCAAGTGTCTTGGGGTATTTCCATCTCAAAAATTCTACCAAAACAGCCGAAATGATCAAAGCGCTAAGAATAGCAAAGGCCTCCATCAAGGTGTATAATTCGAGTAACTATGGAATAAATATCAATCTTAAAATCTAAATAATTGTCCAATTCCGTATGATCTTAAATCAGTATTAAAACAATTCAATCGTATCGCCAATGCCATAACCGCCTTCTTTGTCTTTTCCTTTGGTTGTCTCCCGTTTAGGAGGCGTTTCTGTTTTAGTAGGAACAACTGGTTTTGGTGGTGCTACAGGTTTGGGCTGTTCTACTGCCCCCACTACTTTATTATCGACCAATGGCAAAGGCTTGTCTTCACTTAACTTTACATCATCGTTTGCCACTTCTGCCTCTATTTCCTTGATGGTATCATTTTGTAATGGTACTGGCGCCTTATCCTCACCGTTTTGCAGCTTGGCATCCCCATTTATCAAGCTCACTTTTTTAACTGAGTGCGGTGTGAGTTTATTACCCATCGCTTTCCAGCCCTTAACGTCAATCACCATGTCTAAATCCATTGACATAGTTTTACGCTCCTTTACTCCCTTTATCATATAAATGACCTCTACTTGAGGCTGAGGAATTGAAGTTGCCAACACTAATTTAGCTCCCTTTTGTTCGCTAATGAATAGGAATTTTTTATCTAATGTGCTGGTCTCTATTTGAAATCTTTTGACCAAATGAAGTTGTGATTCAGGATCATAATGAATGACAGAGATAATATTTTCAGAATTGTATTTTTCAATCAAACGAATCTTTACGACTTCGTATCGATTGGTCAGTTCAAAGCTTGTGATTTCGTACTCTCCAGAATCAAAAATAACTAGTATTTTATCATCACTCTGAAAGTTGCCAAGAAGCTTTCCTCGATCGTCTCTATTAAGCCTACCGACAGAATCATCATACCAAATGTTGACGCCACCCAAGGTAGACTTCCCTTCCATTTTGAGTTGTACTTTACGCACTGGATAACGGGTGACGATATTACCACCTGCTACTCTCCCTTTAATCTCAATTTCAGAAAAATCAAAGTCGTAAACTTTCACTTTAGCCTTAGCACCTGAGGTGAGATAGATGGTGACTAATTCTGCTTCTCCGTTCGCATTAGCCGTAAAATAAAGCATCTTAGAGCCTTTTTCACCCTTTGTTAAATTGTATTCTTTGTCCCGCGTTACGCCCAAGACCTGAAAACGCTTGACCATACTTCGGCCAGTTTTGCCATCCAGGTAAATCATATTGTAGACCATGCGCTCGTCATTCTTGAAGAATACCGCAACATGAAGAATATCTTTACCAACGAAGATCTTATCAGAAATACGCACTACTTGAAAAACCCCGTCTTTCCTGAAGACTATAATGTCATCAATATCTGAGCAATCGCATACGAACTCGTCTTTCTTCATGCCATAACCAATAAAGCCCTCTGTCCTATTTACATAAAGCTTAGCATTATTAGCCGCTACTACGGTAGCCGTAATATTTTCGAATGACTTAATCTCTGTTTTTCTCTCACGGCCTTTACCGTATTTTTCTAATAACCTTTGAAAATAAGCAATAGCATAGTCTACCAAATTGGCCAGGTTCAGCTCAACCTCTGCAAGTTCATCTTCTAACCTGCGCATGAGTTCATCTGCTTTGAACGTATCAAACTTGGAGATTCTCTTGATCTTAATCTCCGTTAAACGCAAAATATCATCATGCGTAATCTCTCTATAAAACTGAGGTTTGAAAGGGTCTAAACCACGATCGATAGTTTCAATTACAGCCTCCCAAGTCTCGCACTCTTCAATGTCTCGATAAATTCTATTTTCTATGAAAATTCTTTCTAATGAAGAGAATAAAAGCTTTTCAAGCAACTCAGCTTTCCTGATTTCCAGCTCTCTTCTGAGCAGGACAATGGTCTGTTCTGTACAAATCCTAAGGATCTCATTGACGGTGATGAACTGCGGCCTATCGTCAATAATAACACAGGCATTTGGCGATATACTAACTTCACAATCTGTGAAAGCATAAAGGGCATCGATGGTAATGTTAGGCGATTGCCCTGGTGCCAGTTCAATATAGATTTCAACATCCTCGGCAGTATTATCAACTACTTTTTTGATTTTTATTTTACCCTTATCATTTGCCTTGATAATGGAGTCAATTACGCTGGTAGTTGTCGTTCCGAATGGAATATCTTTTACGATAAGGCTCTTCTTATCTTCCTCTACAATTTTTGCTCTGACCTTAATTCGGCCTCCGCGCAAGCCTTCGTTATATTCTTCGAAATCGGCCATCCCTCCCGTTGGGAAATCAGGGTACACTTTTACACTTTTACCCTGAAGAATCTTTATCGACCCTTGGATTAACTCTATAAAATTATGCGGTAAAATTTTTGTTGATAACCCAACGGCAATTCCTTCTACCCCTTGCGCCAAGAGCAAAGGAAATTTGACTGGTAAAGTTACGGGTTCTTTCTTACGCCCGTCATATGAAAGTTGCCAATTAGTAGTCTGGGGGTTAAAAACAACCTCTAATGCAAACTTAGAGAGTCGGGCCTCAATATATCTTGCAGCAGCAGCACGGTCACCCGTCCTAATATCACCCCAGTTGCCTTGGGTTTCGATAAGTAAATCTTTCTGACCAATATTGACCATCGCGTCACCAATTGAAGCATCACCATGGGGGTGGTACTGCATGGTTTGACCAATAACATTGGCTACTTTGTTAAAACGGCCATCATCCATTTCCTTCATTGCATGGAGAATCCTGCGTTGAACAGGTTTAAATCCATCCTGGATGGCCGGGACAGCTCTCTCCAAAATTACGTAAGACGCATAGTCAAGAAACCAATCCTCATACATTCCTGCAACAGGACGTACTTCTTGTAGCTCTCTATCTTCTCCGTTCTTTAAATTATCACTCATTGATATTACACTATTTATTAACCCCTCTTTTTTTTGAAGAGTCCCTTGAAGAAAATTTATTCGCTTCTCTACAAGTTCTTACTGACAAACATTACAAATCATTCGCTGCAAAGCGCACAGAAAGACTCGATTTTTAAAGGTTATTTACTACTCTTCTGATTCCCTTCTTAGGTAGTTCCTTATGGCCCTGAATAGCAGCTCTAATTATATTGTATTATATTATTTCAATTAAATCTTCTACCTTATTCTTTTTGCCACTTGGCAAATTTTGCGTTGGTAAAGTTTATGCTTCTGTGATGATTAAGTCTTTTTCAACTTTTAATCGATCGATAATGAAAACCTGGCGGTCAGGAGTATTCTTGCCCATGTAAAATTTCAGTAGCTCTTCAATGCTTGTGTCCTTTCTTAAAATTATAGGCTCGAGCCGCATATTTTCATTTATAAACCCTTTGAACTCATCTGGAGAGATCTCACCTAGGCCTTTGAAACGAGTAATTTCAGGTTTGCTACCCAACTTTAGAACAGCATTTTGCTTTTCTACTTCGCTGTAACAGTAAATCGTTTCTTTCTTATTTCTAACCCTAAAAAGTGGCGTTTCCAAAACATAAACGTGCCCTCTTCTCACCAAGTCAGGGAAAAACTGCAAGAAATAAGTCAGTAGCAAAAGCCTTATGTGCATACCATCAACATCGGCATCGGTGGCAATCACTATTTTATCATACCTAAGCCCTTCTAAACCATCTTCAATATTTAAAGCGTGTTGCAAAAGGTTGAATTCTTCATTTTCGTAGACTACCTTTTTAGAATACCCATAGCAATTAAGTGGTTTCCCTCTAAGACTAAATACTGCCTGCGTTTGAACATTACGGGATTTAGTGATCGATCCACTTGCAGAATCTCCTTCGGTGATGAAGAGTGTGGATGCATTCCTTAAGTCGTCATCGGCCTTTTTATCATCCAAATGGATTCTACAGTCTCTTAGTTTTTTATTGTGCAGGTTCGCTTTTTTTGCGCGCTCATTCGCCAACTTTTTAATCCCCGCAATTTCTTTACGCTCACGCTCCGACTGCAGTATTCGCTTCAAAAGAGCATTGGCTGTTTCTGGATTTTTATGTAGAAAATCATCTAACGCTTTCTTTACGAAGTCGTTGACAAAAGTTCTCATTGTAGGCCCATCAGGTGCTACGTTTTGTGAACCAAGTTTAGTCTTGGTTTGAGATTCGAAAACTGGCTCCTGAACCCGTACGGCAATGGCCCCGAGAATAGAGCCTCTTACGTCTGAGGCTTCAAAATTCTTATTATAAAACTCACGAATGGTCTTCACTAGCGCTTCGCGAAATGCCGCTTGATGCGTTCCTCCTTGAGTAGTGTACTGCCCGTTAACAAACGAATAATAATCTTCACCGTATTGATTGGTGTGCGACATTGCCATTTCAATATCTTCCCCCTTCAGGTGAATGATAGGATAGCGCAGACTATCTTCTGTATTCTTTCTAGAGAGCAGGTCGTGCAGCCCTTTTTCTGAGTGATATTTTGTTCCGTTAAAGTTAAGGGTGAGCCCAGCATTGAGGAAACAATAATTCCAAATGAGGTCATCAAGATATTCAGGGATAAAGTGATAGTTTTTGAAAATAGTATCGTCAGGCCTGAAAGTAATCAAGGTTCCGTTTCTACCACTTGAAGCGGCTTCTTTTTCATCTTTCGTGATTTCACCACGAGTAAACTCGGCAAGCTTAGTTCTTCCTTCCCGGTATGACTGTACCTTGAAAAATGAAGAGAGTGCATTTACTGCCTTGGTACCTACCCCATTTAGTCCTACCGACTTTTGGAATGCACCACTATCATATTTACCACCTGTATTTATTTTAGATACACAGTCGACCACTTTACCTAGCGGTATCCCTCGGCCATAATCCCGTACTTCTACTTTTAATTCTGACACCTTAACATCGATGGTTTTGCCAAAACCCATCATGTGCTCGTCAATGCTGTTGTCTATAACTTCTTTTACCAAAACATAAATACCGTCATCTTGCGCTGCTCCATCGCCCAATTTTCCGATATACATCCCTGGTCGCAATCTAATATGTTCTTTCCAATCGAGAGACCTAATACTGTCTTCGGTATAGTTTGATACTTCGTTCGCCATTCAAAAACTCCAAAAAGATTAATGCTGAAATACTGAGTGCTTTCACCCCAATTAAGTTGGAAGTTAAAATATAAAATCTAAAAATGCACTATTGACTTTTGCCTTTAAATGGCCTAAACAGCGTGATTATAAATGATATAAAAGGTAAAAACATGGAGGATAATAAAGAATGTTAAATCCTTTTTACAGATAGTATTTTAACCAAATAGAAAAACCAGCCAGCAAGTAGGACTGGACCTATATAAATACTCACAGTCAGAATATCCATTTTTATTTCATTCATATTCATAAAACCTAAAGAGAAGACTATGGTGATGAACATGATATTGAGTATCCCAGAAAAGCCTTTTACCCAAGTTATTAAATCAAGTTTTAAAAAACGATTTCTCATGCCAACACCATCTTCAGTCGAATTAATTTTTCTTAAAGTTTGAAGAAAGATCACACAAGTAATGTTAGCGAATAGGAAAATGGCAATACTTGCGAAAAAGAATGTGTTTTTACCTACCATTTCAAGAGCAGTTCCATCACCATCGTATAGATAGGTGACCTGGGAAGCTAAAGAAGCATAAGCCCATATTAAAACAACCAGAAAAATGAGATAACTCACGGTTCGTATAAATCCAACTAGTTTGTCCATTCTATTCTAATTTGGTGCAAAGATAAGCATTGTGATTAAATTGAAGTGAATAATATTTATTTCTCACTCCTTAATTCGAGTTCTGATAAAAATCACCCCGCTTCGGAAACCTCATGATTATTCTATATGTTCATGAAGTTAAATAAATCTCATCCCTATGAATAACTCCATCATTTCGATACACCCTCTTAGTTTTCCTTGGCAAACAAACGACCCCTTTTTGTTTTGCGCTTTCCATAAAGACAACTATCCTCAGGGCAATGGCCAGTTAGGACCTAACGCAAAACTAAAGGGCAGAAACCTAGGTGCTGACTTTAGCGGCAAGGATGGCTGGAGCATGTATCACGGTCAGTCTATACCAGGTTTCCCTGCTCACCCCCATCGTGGCTTTGAAACAGTGACGATAGCAGAACAGGGCTTAGTTGACCATTCAGACTCTTTAGGCGCAGCGGGTAGGTTTGGAGATGGAGATGTTCAATGGATGACAGCAGGAAAAGGAGTTCAACACTCAGAAATGTTTCCATTACTTAAAGAAAATGAGCCTAACCCGTTAGTACTATTTCAAATCTGGCTGAACCTGCCTGGTAAAAGTAAGATGGTAGAGCCTCACTTTGCTATGCTTTGGAATGAAGAAATTCCAATAGTCGAAAACAGAGATGAAGAAGGGTACATAACAAAAATCAAAATAATCACAGGTACATTGAGTGGTTATCAAGCCCCTGCCCCTGCTCCTGACTCTTGGGCTGCTGACCCTCATAACGTAGTCGCTATTTGGATTATTGAAATTGAGCCCCGTGCCACATGGAAAATGCCTATTGCTTCGAAAGGTGTTAACCGTAGCTTATATTTCTACGAGGGAAATAAACTCTCAATTGATGCTCAAGCAGTTGACGTTAACTCGGTAATTGAATTGAAGAATCAGGAAATTACTACCTTGAAAAACGGAGATACAAAAGCAAAGCTTTTGTTCTTGCAAGGTAGGCCAATCAATGAGCCAGTGGTACAATATGGCCCATTTGTCATGAACTCAGATAATGAGATACAAGAGGCCATGAGAGCATTCCAAGAAACACAATTTGGTGGATGGCCTTGGGGGGATTATGAACATACGCACAAAAAAGAAAAAGGACGATTTGCCCTTCATGCGGATGGACGTGAAGAAATTATGGATTGATTCAAGGGGCGATCAAACGTCCCAATCTTTTTTATGAGTACTTACTTTTTTGTTAGGGAAAATCTTTGGA
This sequence comes from Roseivirga sp., assembly GCA_047633135.1. GTDB lineage: Bacteria > Bacteroidota > Bacteroidia > Cytophagales > Cyclobacteriaceae > Roseivirga. The sequence continues at coordinate 16,513 of JBLIES010000017.1, read as the reverse complement.
GAAACGATCGCTAACACAAAAAGGAACAGAATAAAGCCGAGGATTAACATAGTCTATATAATTTGGACGCAAATTGGTTAATTCTTCTTTATCAGAAAAGCAGAAATTGAGATAGTTATGAAATCATTTGAGCCTGATATTGGCTAAAATGAAATCCTCTTTATTTCTGATTTGGAAAAAGGCACATCTTAGTTAGTTTTATACCATGTCAACATTAGATCAGGTAAGCATTAATTTTTCGGACGATAGTGTTGGCCTCCTCAATTTTTGTTTAGGTTTTATCATGTTTGGGGTGGCTCTTAATTTAAAAAAGGCTAATTTCTTAAACTTACTCAGTCATAAAAAAGCATTTTTTACTGGGGTGACGAGCCAGTTCATTCTTCTGCCTGCATTTACTTTTTTATTCATATGGATCGTAAAGCCACACCCAGGCTTAGCTTTAGGAATGATCTTAGTCGCTGCTTGCCCGGGAGGTAATGTTTCTAATTTCTACTCATTGATCGGCAAAGGAAATGCAGCACTATCCGTTACACTCACCGCTTTTGCCACAATCATCGCTGCCTTTGCAACTCCTTTCAATTTTCAGTTTTGGGGAAGCTTACTGCCCAATACTTCTGAAATTATTCAAAATATTGGCCTTGGGTTTTGGCAAATGTTCAACACTGTATTCCTCATTTTAGTATTCCCTTTGTTCTTAGGGCTATTTGTGGGTAACAGACTTCCAAAAATCACCGAAAGAATTGAAAAGCCTATAAAGGTCATTTCATTTCTCATCCTTTTGGCTTTTATCGTGGTTGCCACGGTTGATAATATTGATGTATTCAAAAACTACATTCACTATGTAGTCTTGCTTGTCCTGGCTCATAATCTAATGGCTTTAAGCCTTGGTTATTTTTCTTCAAAGCTTATGGGTAATAATGAACAAGATAGTCGTACGATTTCTATCGAAACCGGAATCCAAAATGGCGGACTTGCCTTGGTGTTGATTTTTAATTTTTTCGATGGCAATGGCCCTATGGCGCTTATCGCTGCTTGGTGGGGCGTGTGGGATATTTTTTCAGGTTATATGGCGGCTAGCTTTTTTGCTTATAGGGAGAAGAAAAGATTGGCACTTGGCTAACATGCTACTATTTTAGGATTTTACACCATTGTGGTCGAACTCGTTGCAAACGAGGTCGAGCGTAGAGCTACTTCAATTAAGACTCCGTATATCCCCGTTGCAAACGAGGATGAGTGGAGCTATTTAACCGCTAACTATTTCGCTTATCGATCTAAACAGAGATTGGCCTCAAGCTAAACGATAGCCATTTAAGATTTAATGCTATTGTGGTCGCCCTCGTGGCAAACGAGGGCGGGTATAGATTGACTATTCGCTAATTTAAAATCTCTTGTAATTATATTCGACCCCGTGTCAAACGAGGGCGAGTAGAATGAAGACTCGATATCATCCTCTTTGCAAACAAAGAGGAGTTGATTACTAAATGAGAATTATTTGGGTGTTGGCAATTCCTCGGTGCTTTTGGTTTTCCACTTGGCTACGAAAAAGGTAAGCGTATCGCTACCTGTATTCAATAAACCGTGTGTGTCCCAAGGTTGGGCATAAAGTAAATCCTGAGCATTGGCCACTTGTTCCTTTCCGTTGATACTCCAAACTCCTGAACCTCGAGTAATAAAAAGTAACTCTTCTTCTAAATGTCGATGAGGTGGGTGTACTTCTTGCCATGGTAATACATCAATAACGGCTGTAAACATTAATGATGTTCCAAAGGTGATTGTTTCATCGGAAGTGAACACACCCATTCTCCCCCATACATCAACTGTTTTAGCTGCTTTTGCTGTGGTGAAGACTTGCGTATCGATTGATTTCAAATCTGGTTTGGCATAGTCCATTCCCAGGTAGAAGCCAAGGCTACCCGCCATACAAAGACCTAGAATAACTAAAAGTGATTTCATAACTCAATTTCAAAGTTGATTGCACAAGGTAATAGCATTTGCACACATTTTTATTTCAACCTTATATTATCCCCAATACAGAGAGGGATAAGTTGGTGATGCTTAAAAACAAAAAACTCTTCCAGTTTCCACTGAAAGAGTTTCTAATCTTAAAAGACCAAAGAATTTTAGTTCGGAATAATTACTTTACCGTTTGCTTTCAATTCATGCTCTTTGCCAAATAAGTAAACAGAGATTGGTTCTGCCGATTCATTAGAGATATTGATGTTATCCTTCTTTACATTGATCTTAAGATTTCGCTCACGGAATTTAATCTTAAACGAATAGCCGTTCCATTGGTCAGGGACTGTTGGCGTAAAATGCAGTTGGCCATCTTTTACCCTCATACCCGCAAAACCTTTGACAAAGGCCATCCACGTGCCTGCCATACTTGTGGTATGACAGCCATCCTCAGTATCATTATTATAATCATCAAGATCGAGTCTTGCCGTGCGTATGTACATTTCGTAGGCTTTCTCTTTTCTTCCAAGCTTGCAAGCCAAAATAGCATGTACACAAGGAGAAAGTGATGATTCGTGCACTGTCATAGGCTCGTAAAAGTCGAAATTACGCTCAATGGTCGCCATATCGAATTCATCCTCGAATAAATAAACCCCTTGAAGCGTATCGGCCTGCTTAATGAAACAAGACCTCAGTATTCTATCCCAAGACCATTTTTGGTTAATAGGCCTATCCACCTTCGCCAGGTCCTTGGTTTCAATCAATTCTTTATCTAAGAAGCCATCTTGCTGAAGGAAAACGCCTCGTCCTTCATCATAACCAAGGTACATTTTATCTAAAATGTCTTTCCACTTTGTTATTTCAGTCGACTCCTCAAATTCTAACCTTTTCAACAAGCTATTGAGTTTCTTATCCCCCTTGTATTTTTCTAACCCTGCTAAGGTATACTTCAAGGTCCACAATGCCATTTTACTTGTGTACCAGTTATTGTTCACATTGTTTTCGTACTCATTGGGTCCGGTAACGCCTAGCATGACATATTGCTGCTTATCGTTTGACCAATTCACCCGTTGTGCCCAAAAACGAGAAATCGCCACTAACACTTCCAAACCATAATCTAAAAGATAATCTTGATCGTCATGGTAATTGATATAATCGAAGATTGCATACGCTATTGCTCCATTTCTATGGATTTCTTCAAAGGTGATTTCCCACTCATTGTGGCACTCTTCACCATTCATTGTCACCATTGGATACAAGGCCGCTCCATTGGTAAAACCTAGTTTTTGTGCGTTTTCAATCGCTTTTTTGAGATGCTTAAACCTGTAGAGCAATAAATTTCTTGCTACTTCTTTATCAGATGTGGCGAGGTAGAATGGCAAGCAATACGCCTCTGTATCCCAATAAGTACTTCCCCCATACTTTTCACCGGTAAAGCCTTTAGGTCCAATATTTAATCGTTCGTCTTCACCCGTATACGTCTGATTTAATTGGAAAATATTGAAACGAATGCCTTGCTGAGATGAAACATCACCGTCAATTGTAATATCACTTTGCTCCCATTTCTTAGCCCACGCTTTTACATGCTCGGCTAATAACTTATCAAAACCAAGTTGAGCAGCTTCTGTAACTTCGTTTCCTGCCACTGTCACTAGGGCATTTTTGCCATGGTTCATGGACGAAATATTAGCTGCGAATTTATAAACAGTTATGGCATTTCCCGCTGTGACTTTACCAGACTCTACCGCCTCCACATACTTTTCTCTTTCGTTAAAAGAATGTCCTTGGCTCTCCCATGCTCCATCAATCGTATACTTCATTGATGTCGCTACCCAGAAGTCCGTTTTTTTGGTACTTGCAACTACATACGAAAAGTTATCTGAGGTTTTCTTTTCTTGTTCGATCCAGAACTTCTCATCGTAGTTGGAGTCTTTGTTCATGACATCAAAATCTACATAAGGAGTGATTTTAGTCTCGCATGAAAAATTCAAAGGGGTAAGTTCGTATTTAATGGCACCAATTCTGGTTTTGACCATACTGCAAATACGCCTTGCCACTACTTGCACTTGTTTACCGCTTGGCAATTCGGCTTTGAAGGATCGCTCTAACCATCCTTCTTTCATATTCAATTCTCTTCTAAAGCCGGAGACCTTGCAAGTATGCAAATCGAACATTTCGCCATCGAATTCGAAATTAATTCCAATCCAATTACTAGCATTGAGCACCTTCGCAAAATTCTCTGGGTAGCCATTTTTCCACCAGCCTACTCTGGTCTTATCTGGGTAATATACCCCTGCCACATAATTACCCTGAAGTGTTTCGCCAGAATAATGCTCTTCGAAGTTGGCCCTTTGACCAAACATACCATTACCAAGGCTGAAGATACTTTCAGAAATACAATTATACTTTGGCTCAAAGCCTTCCTCTATAATTGACCATTCGTTGTGTTTGATGTAGTCTTTCATTTTAAACTGTGGGTTACAATATTTTTATCCGCTGTTATAAGCGACTTAATAAATCTAAATTTAATTCTGAGAGTGTTTTAACGACAATATTGGCCTTTTCAAGTACTTTTTGCTCCCCAACACCAATGCATCTCATTCCTCCATTTATGGCAGCTTGCACTCCTGAAATAGCATCTTCGATTACGATACAATCAGATGGTGCCAGTCCCATTCTCTCGGCTCCTTTTAAAAACACTTCTGGATTTGGTTTCGAATGTGTCACCTGATTACCATCAACAATGGCATCAAAACCTTGTTCTAGGCCAATGCACTTGAGTATAGTGGGTGTATTCTTACTCGATGAGCCAACCGCTACCATTATTCCATTTGACTTCAGCAAGGCGATAAACGCTAATACCCCTGGTAAAATATCTTTGTCGGTCATTTTCGAAATAATCGACACATAAAGGTTATTTTTCTTGGTAGTAAGCGCTAGAATCTCTCCCTCGGTTTTTTGCATGCCTCCGAGGGCTAAAATCTTTTTCATTGAGTCCATTCTACTCACCCCTTTTAAGGCTTCATTATCTTTCTCGTCAAAGGGAATATTCAATTCTTGAGCGATGGATTGCCATGCTATAAAATGTGCAGGAACTGTATCTACAATTACTCCGTCTAGATCAAAAATGACTGCTTTTGGTAAACTCATTTGAATGATGGATAATTTTCACGAATCATAGCTTCTGTTTCTTCCAGTGATTTAAACACATCGAACGTTCTGCCTTGGGTACGTTGCGCCCCTAATGCATTGGCATACATAGAAGCCACAGCGTATTGATCTTCTCTACCCATAAGTCCATAGGCTAAACCACCAGCAAAGGAATCGCCACAGCCAGTAGTATCTACTACGTTGCTCATAAATATTGAAGGAACAAACTCCTCCTTTAATTCCCCATTATTTTTGGTAAACACCTTACAGCCAGAGGAATCAGTCGTGACAATTAAACATTTTGGACCACGGTCTAAAATATAATCTGCCATTGGGGTTAAATAACCTGGATCTAAATCGTCCAGTAAATCTGTCAATTCAGATTCTGTATATTCATTCTTGTACCAAGTGCACCAAGATTCTTCAAGGTTCATTTTGAGCACATCAATATAAGGCAACCAAAGGTCTCTTTCTACCCAGAATTTTTTATGCCGGTCACCACTAATGGTCATTGTATGTGTGGGACCATGACCATCAAAGATAATGATGCCCTTACTGTGCTCTTTCAAGTATTTAAGGGTATCTAACACGATTTCGTGATCTGTAATAGGCACAAAAACAAAGGCATGGCAATCCAAAAAAGGCGCCATATCTCTGGGCATAATTGGATTCATAAAAGCAGTCTGCTTCTCCACTCTAAAGTTTTGGTCTAAAAACTTTAGTTTGATTACATCGCCACTGTCTGCTTCATCGCTTACACCAGACATATCGATCGCAGAATATGGAGCGAATAATTCCTTTATCGCTTCCATATCTACTTTGCGAATATGAGAAATCGGGTAAACGGTTCCTTGCCCTTCCAGAAGTTGCGCAAGACCAATAGTGGGGTGCGTGATACATCCATATTTCTCTATCACTTCACCTTTATGTGTAGTAATATGGTCTCTCGGGATAGGACCAACTACGGCTATTTTTAAACCTTTGCTCATAAATTTCTTAACTAAAGTAGATCCAAAGTGCAGCGATAATGAGAATCAAAATTCCAGTAAGAACAGCGTCTTTCGACTTATTACCAGATTCGGTTTTAACACCTCTTTCGTAAGTTATACCATCAGTATGCGCAGCATCAGGAGGTGGCGTTAAAAGACTAACCACCACTAAAACAATGCTACAAATAATAAACAAGAAGATTGCAAAGTGAAGGAAATTGAAATCGGCATAATCAAAAAGAATTCCTGATAGCGAATCTTTAATTTGTTCTAGCACAAGTCGGAGTGTCCCCAAAATAAGCCCTGTGATTAAAGAGGCCATAGCACCTTTACCATTGAGTCTTTTAAAGAAGATGCCCAATAAGAATACCGATGCAATTGGTGGTGAAATATAAGCCTGTACGCTTTGTAAGTAAACAATAATTGAATCACTAACATTTGACATGAGAGGAATCCATAGTAGCCCAAAAACGACCATAACGATGGTGGCCATTTGACCTATTCTTACAAGTTTTCTCTCTTCGGTTGCAGGCTTCCATCTTTTATAAACATCTATGGTGAAAATAGTTGAACAAGAGTTGAAGACAGAAGACAAAGAACTCATCAAAGCGGCTAGGAGTCCTGCGATGACCAAACCTCTGAGCCCTGCTGGCACCATGGCTTTTACCATTACAATCAGTGATTGGTCATTACTTTCTAAGTTGAGCAATCCCTTTTGCGAAAGGGCAAAAGCGATCATACCTGGGACCACGAACAAAAAGAGCGGTAACATTTTAAGGAAACCACCGAAAATCGTTCCTTTTCGTGCTTGTTCTATATTTCGAGCAGAAAGCACTCTTTGTACAATATATTGATCGGTACACCAATACCAAATACCAAGAATTGGTGCCCCGAATAGAATTCCTGTCCATGGGAAATCGGGATGGTCACTTGGGAGCCACATATCAAAATAACTATCACCGACTGTCGCCTGAAGTTCGCCCCAGCCCCCTAATGCTTGTAAACCAAAGAAGGTAACCACAACTGAGCCCCCGATTAGAACAAACATTTGTATCATGTCTGTATAAAGCACTGCTTTCAAACCTCCGAAAATGGTATAGATACCTGTTGCTACCACGATAATTATGGCGCCTGTCCAAAACTCCACCCCAATAGCGGTAAATACAATAGCACCCGCAGCAATGGTTACAGAAATCTTGGTTATAATATAAGCAATGATAGATACCCAGGTCAGGTATGTTCTAGCGCCAGGTGAGTATCTTTTCTCGAGAAATTCTGGCATGGTATAAACCCCACTACGGACATAAAAAGGAACAAACACCCAGCCTAACAATAGTAACATGAAACCCGCAAGAATCTCAAACTGAGCTACGGCCACTCCAGAACTGGCGCCTGAACCAGCGAGCCCTACTAAATGCTCTGACCCAATATTTGAGGCGAAAAGTGAGGCTCCGATGACAAACCAGCCAACATTCTTGCCCCCTAAAAAATAGTCCGAAGAAGAGGCATTGACTTTTTCTTTGAATGTAGCCCAAGCGGCAATTCCAAAAACAATCACAAAGTAAAGAGCAATTACGATGTAATCGATACTAATTAAATCCACCATGAAGAGTAATAGTTAAGGTTGTGATGAACAAGGTATTAAAATTCGTAGATACGAACATAGTCTATTTGCATACTTTGTGGCCAAATCTCTTGATCCACTCCATATTTACCTCCCCAATCACCTCCAACAGCAATATTTAAAATCAAATAAAAAGGTTGGTCAAAAGGCCAATCATCTATTCCGTCTCTAGTGTTCTCAAAAGTATGATATTTTACATCATCGATAAACCAGTCAATTTTGTCTTTCGTCCATTCAATTGCATATTCATGAAATGCCGAAGAAGCTGTAGTTAGCATGGTTGAATCACTTTTTTCAGTACCCTTCATATGGTTAAAAGATTCGGTGTGAACAGTACCGTAAATTACTCCTTGGTTGTAGCCAACATGTTCCATGATGTCTATTTCACCACTTTTGGGCCAACCGAATTGACTTTTGTTGGTGGGCAGCATCCAAATTGCAGGCCAAGTACCTAAGCCCTCAGGTAGTTTCGCCATGACTTCGATCCTTCCATATTCCAAATCACCTTTGCCCTTTGCCATTACCTTAGCCGAAGTATAAGCTGCGTTATTCATTGAATCCTTTACCGCAGTTATCACAAGGATGCCGTTAGCAACAGTTACATTCTGCTGTGTATCGGTATAGTATTGTAACTCATGGTTACCAAACCCACAAAGCTCAGGACAACCATCGCCCACATAGGCGGTCCATTTTTCAGTATTCAAAGATGAGCCATCATCGAATTCATCAAACCAAATAAGCTGAGGGACACTCTGCTGACAACTTGAAAACATAAAAATAAAGACCACAAAAAATGAGAGGGTAAGTCTTAACATGGTTAATTAATTTGGTACTTGAATGTCAACGATTGCAAATCTACCGTATTTGGCCCTACAAAAACATGAAAATCACCTGGCTCAGTTACCCATTGCATATCTCCATTGACCAAAGCTAGGTCGGTCTTGCAAATTTCAAAAGTAACTATTTTACTTTCTCCGGGTATGAGATGTATTTTTTCAAATTTCTTCAATTGAAGAACAGGTCTTGTTACACTCGCAACCAGGTCATGGATATAACATTGCACTATTTCTTCCCCATCACAATCGCCAACGTTAGCGACTGTCAAGCTCACTTCTAATCTTTCGTTATTAGAGATGACAGTGCTTAAGGCAGTGAGCTCACCGTACTCAAAACGGGTATAACTTAGGCCAAAGCCAAATGGAAATTGGGGACTATTCTGAACATCTCTGTATTTAGAAGAGTAGATTCTTTCTGCAGCAGATTCCTTATTATCTCCTAGATATGGCCTCCCCGTATTTTTCATTTGATAATGAATTGGTACTTGACCAACATTGCGAGGGAAGGTGATTGGAAGCTTTGCAGAAGGATTTACATTACCATAAACCACATTTGCAATTGCATTACCCGCTTCAGTACCTAAGGCCCAAGTCACCAAAATAGCCTCCACATTTTCTGCTAACCATGGAATAGACATGGGTCTACCGCAAGAGAGCAGCACAACGATTGGTTTACCTAATTTTTTAATCTGTTTCACTAATTCTAGTTGATTATCAGGTAATCCAATATCAGTTCTCGAAGCCGCTTCACCGTTCATTACAGCGCTTTCACCGAGTGCTAAAACGACAACATCAGCATTTTTGGCTGCTGCTATGGCTTGCGCAAAGTGCTCTTCAGAAGAGGAATACAAAGTACAGCCTTCAGCATATTCAATTTCATTCTCACTTGCACTCTGCAGCCCTTCCAATATTGTGATTGGGGCATTGGCATCAGCAAAAAACGACCAAGTACCGTTCATGTCCGAACGGTTATTAGCCAGAGGCCCTATTAAAGCTATCTTCTGCTGAGTAGGTTTTAAAGGCAACAATTGATTGTCATTTTTGAGCAATACAATGCTCTTTTCTGCCATTTCTCTAGAAACCTCTCGGTGTGCAGGTGTAAAGACCATCTTTCCTTCTACCTCTTCGTCAGAATACAAGTAGGCATTATCAAACAAACCCAGATCGTGCTTGAGCTTGAGCACATTGTAAACTGACTCGTTCACTAAGTCTTCTGAAATTTCTCCACTTGCGATTAAAGTTGGAAGAAAGTTGAGGTAAGCATCAGCCATCATGTCCATGTCAGTACCCGCTAATAATGCTTGTTTGGCTGCGTCAGAATGATCGGAAGCTGTTCCGTGCACAGCCATTTCGCTAATCGAGGCCCAATCAGAAACTACCATGCCTTCGAAACCCCATTCCTTTCTTAAAATATCTCTTAATAAGAAAGCATTGCCTGTGCAAGGCACCCCATTGAGGTCATTAAAGGAAGTCATCACTGTGGCCGCGCCTGCATCTATGGCCATTTTATAAGACGGCAAATAGGTTTCTCGTAAACGCCTTTCAGAGATGTCTACTGAATTATAATCACGTCCTCCTTCTGGTGCACCATAGGCCGCTATATGCTTTACACAAGCAGCAAGGGTATCGGCATTACTGAGGCTTTCACCTTGAAAACCACGGACCCTTGCCGCAGAGATGAGCCCAGCCAAATATGGATCTTCACCAGCACCTTCGGCCACCCTACCCCAGCGGGCATCTAAACCGATATCACACATTGGCGCAAAGTTAAAGTTAATGCCAACGGCCGTTGATTCTATAGCAGCGATTCGCGCGGTCCTTTTGATTAATTCTAAATCCCAACTGGCTGCTTCGGCTAAAGGAATTGGAAAAATTGTTTTTAGGCCATGAATCACATCAGCGCCCATCAAAAGAGGAATCCCCAATCGAGATTCCTCCTGTGCTATTTTTTGTAATCGATGCGTATAGCTCGCTCCATAAATATTAAAAAGTCCTGTGATTTTACCCTCTCTAATTTGGTCGTCAAATTTATCAGATTGGGTTGTTTCCATGGTAGGCCCAGTATTGAACAAGTCACCTACCGGGAAATTGAGTTGACCAACTTTCTCTTGTATTGTCATTTGAGCAATGAGGTCTACAAGTTTTTGGATCTTTTCAGCCATATTATTTCAGTTCATAAACCCTTACGTAATCAAGAATAAATTGCTGCCTATCAATACTTGGATCGATGGCTCCACCCATTCCACCCCCCATTGCTAGGTTGAGAATTATATTTTGTGGCTTATCAAACGGCCATTCTAGGGCATCTTTAGTCTTATCGTAGTGATAGTATTCCTTTCCATCCAAAAAGGCTTTAACGCCATCAGGGGTCCATTCGATGGTATAGTTATGAAAAGTGTTTGTCATATCAACCACATTGGTCACCGCTGTAATGGAAGTATTTTCCTTGAAATAGTAAGTCCGTGTGTGGCAAGAAGCGTGGTTAATTCCATCGCCAGTGATATCGTCAATTTCGCTACCAACACATTCTAAAACATCAATTTCACCACAGTAAGGCCATGAGAGTTCATCTCGGTAATCATCTCCTAATAACCAACCCGCAGCCCAAGTACCATCTTTCGATGGCGCTTTTCCTCGAAATTCTATTTTCCCATAAAGGAAGCTAGTTTTACCTCTTGTTGTCAGTCTCGCAGATGTCCATTCTTGACCCATATCATTTTTACGGGCTTCAATGATCAAATTACCCCCCTCTAACCTAGCATTTTCTGTTCTATTGGCAGTATAATATTGAGGTTCGTTGTTTCCCCAACCCCAGTTCCCTACATCGTAAATCCATTTTGTGGAATCAGGCAAACCTTCCCCTTCGAACTCATCTGACCAAACCAATTCCCACTGATCGCCTGTAGTGCTTTGTGTTAAAGTTTGGGGCGTAAATTGGTGATCAATCATTTTTGTGAGTTCGATTTTATCTACCTGCACATCATTTCCTTCGAAATGTAGTCTCATCTTGTGAGTTCCTATATTCAAAGGGCTTCCGTCTTTAGCCACCACTGAAAATTCATCAGTTCCTAAACCTTCAATTTTGCCGGTAATGTTATACGTCCTATTGTCAGGGTTTTGGACATAATCCTCAAGCCATACCTGTCCATCTCCCTTCATGGTAACTTCCACCTTGTATCTCCCGATTTCTTTCACGTCTACATCAAAGCCAATCCATGAATGACCGTTACTCTTGACTCCGTTCTCTATTTTTTCGATATCACCAAACTGTTCTAAAAAAGCTTCTGCTTCAATAGAGATGTCTGCCTTTGATTCAACTGCTTCTTTTGTTGCGTCACAACTAAAGGCCAACAGCGATAAAAACGCTACGGAGGTAAATAATTTAAATTTCATATGATTAAGATTTCTATTTGACAAGAATTGCCTCAAGTTCTTCAAGGCTCTTTCCTTTGGTTTCTGGCACTTTAAAAATGATGAAGACCAAGCCTAGCAAGGCAAAGATTCCATAGATTAAGAATGTAGGGGCACTTCCTATAGTAGAAAGTTCCCATGGAAAAACGAATTGGACTCCTGCGCTTACTGCTGAGTTCACAAAACCAACAGCTGAAATGGCAATACCTCGCACATGAAGAGGGAACAGTTCCGAGAACAACACCCACATGACAGGCCCTAATGAAATTGCGAAAGACGCCACAAAGCCAATGATACCGATCAGAATTAACATTGGATTCATGTCGATTGCCGCAGTAATAAGTTCTGACTCAAACCGCTTAGAAGTTTCTGGGCCAAGTAGTTCAATCAGTGTATTTTTATATTGAACGTCATTCTTAAACTCTTTACCTACAATTGGCAAAATCAATGATTGATCAATTTCAGTAGATAAAGCAGAAAGATTTTCTTGCTTCAGATTGTAACTGGCCGAATTAAAACCGTAGGCCAATAAAAACATAAAGACTGCGATGCCTGATACTCCAATGGTTAACAATGGCTTTCTTCCGAGTTTGTCTATAAACAGCATTGCCAAGATAGTGAACACTAAGTTTGTTAAGCCTACAAGTATCGCTTGAATGAAAGAAGCATCTGTACCTATTCCCGATTGCTCGAAAATCATTGGGGCATAAAAGAAGACGGAGTTAATACCAGTGATTTGCTGAAGCACACCTATTACCAGGCCTATAGTCAACACCACTTTAAGGGATGGCCTTAAGAGCGATCTAAAAGAAGCTTTCTTTTTGTTTTTGTCTGACTTTAGGGACAGCTGGACAGACTTGATGTCTTCTTCAGCTTCAGCATCTGGTCTAAAGAGTTTCATTACTTGAATTGCCTCATCAATCTTACCCTTCATCGCTAGCCAACGCGGACTGCGCGGAACTGAGTAGAGCCCGAAGAAGTAAATAATAGCGGGCAACGCCTCTATCCCTAACATCCATCTCCAATTATTTTCTCCTATACCAAGACTCTCCACCCATGTTGAATCAGAATCTGCAAGAGATAAAATGTAGTAATTAGTGAAAAAGGCGAGCGAAATACCAATGACAATGTTCAGTTGATTAAAAGAAACCATTTTACCTCTAATTGCTGGAGGAGCAATTTCAGCAATGTACATAGGCGCCAAAATAAGCGAAGCACCCACTCCGATTCCTCCTAGCATTCTAAAAATCAAGAAAAGGGCAAAATTGGGTGCAAGAGCAGAGCCGATGGCTGAGATGGTAAAAATAATTGCACAAGCTTTTAGAACAACGCGTCTACCAAACCGGTCACTTATTGGGCCAGAAAATATCATGGCCAATGATGCGATGATCGTTAACGAACTAACAGAAAAGCCTAACTCTAAGTCGCTAAGATTGAAGTCGATTTGAACAAACTTATTAACTCCTGAAATAACCGAGGCGTCAAAGCCCATTAGAAGCCCACCTAGCGCAACTATTGCAGCTACTCTATAGGTGAATGTTGATTTTTTAGACATGAAAAAGTGGTTTAAGGTTGATTACAGGCGATGCTGCTCTAAGTTTAGAATACTTGAACCGTCTGCTTAAATTGTTCTTAATTTTCTTGAAAAACCCTCACATAATCCACAATGAGTCTTTGAGGGAAAGTAGTGGTATTGTCTGGATTTCCTGGCCAATTACCCCCTACTGCTAAGTTAAATATAAAAAAAAATTCGTTTCTGAATTCATCTAGCTCAGCTGGTGTGGTATCAACAGTATGAAAAACATTACCATTGATTAACCAAGATATGGAAGATTCATCCCAGATGATTGAAAAGACATAGAATCTACCAATAAAATTACTTGTTGGTAAGGTACGAGACCCTCCAAAATCGGCATGTTGGCCTTCGTTTAGCCAATGGATAGTGCCGTGTACAGTGTTCTCTCTACCAGACCCACCAATCATTTCCATAATATCTATTTCGCCTGATGCGGGCCATCCAACTGTCCGAAAGTTGCTTCCCAACATCCATAAGGCAGGCCAAATTCCTTGGCCTCGCGGCAATGCGGCTCGTATGTCCACTCTACCATATTGAATATTCTGTTTTCCTAGAGTAACAATTCTTGAAGAAGTGTATTCACTTCCATTCAACGCTTGCCTTCTAGCGGTTATCACCAGATGACCATCTACGAAAGATGTATTATCTGCAGTGTAAAATTGAAGTTCATTATTTCCCCAACCATTTTGTCCTGTTCCAATTTCGTAGGACCAATTGTCTGGATTCAAAGAAGTACCATCAAAATTATCTTCCCAAGCAAGAACCATGTTTGGATAAGATTCTGGAGATACAAAACCCTCAGAAGGAATAAGCTGCACAGCAGTCGTTGGTAAATCGTCTGACCCACCACAAGCCGCGAGCAATACTGCGGGTAATACAAAAAGAATATCCTTGAAATTTCTCATTTATTAAATCATTTAAAAAAAGGCTGTTCCTATTTAGGAAACAGCCTTTTTATTGACCAATTAATTCTTATGAACCTGCTTGCGTAAAATTATCTACATAGTAAGTCTCATCTGCTGCAGGACAAACGCCCTCATTGATGTACATAATGATAGACTCATATCTATCAGTAACTCCATCTTGATCCAAATCTAGCGGGACAAAAGCAAATGTCAAAGTTTCCCAACCAGCTGCTGTTTTTGTTTGCGTTAACGGCTGCACTGGATCAACGTCAGGGAAACCTAATCTTTCTAATCTAAGAGTAACTGCAGTACCAGCTGCACCCCAAACATCTAGTGTAAAAGTTCCGCTCACGTTATCAAAGTCAAGCGGTCCACCTGTGCCATAAGCAGCATTAGGTCCTGCACCAGGCTCATTACCAATTCTCCAACCAGCACCACCCCATACTTCACAAGGAGAAGCTGTAGCAACCCACTGCATTACTTTGCAACTTTCATTACCAACGAAATCAGGGTTATCAACCAAATTAGTCGATCTGCCGCCAAATGCATCAAACATCTTTAGGCTTCCTGACATATTTAGATCAATAGTTCCAGCGGCAAGATTGTCACTTGTCATTTCTGCAACACAAGTTGGAACTTCGGGAATTACAGGCTCATCTTCATCATCGTCACATGAGACGAATAGCAACCCAGGGATTAATAGTAATCCTAAAATAAATTTGTTCTTCATAATTTTGTCTGTTTTTGTAAATCAATTAAGTCATTGTCAAAGAATCTTTCCAAACAAAAAGCTACTACAAGAGTTCACCGTTTACTATTTTTGACTACTACAATACTTTCTCAATTGATTTAAAAATGTTGGTTTGTGCAATCGAATTCAGCAATTTGGAAGTGAATTAAACAACAAGGTAAAAACACCTTAAAATAGATCTGTTTTCGCATAAAGTATATAAAATGAGTAAAATGTTGTCGATAAGAGTCACCTTAATTACTGTCATTTACCTGTGCATTGCTCTAAAAGACAGCAATGCACAACGGCTTTCAATTAAGGGTTTACCCTTTGTTAAAAATTACACTTCGGCTAGTTATAAAGCAGGTATACAAAACTGGGCTATGACTCAGAGTGAAGAGGGGCTATTGTATGTTGCTAATAATTTAGGGTTACTGCAATTTGATGGGACAGATTGGTCTACACTGAGGATAAAAAACAACACTAAGGTACGTTCTGTTTTTGTGGCCAAGGACAAGAGAATTTATGTAGGAAGCCAAGCAGATTTTGGCTTTTTCTATCCTGGTAAAAATGGAATCTTAAGGTTTACCTCCTTAGCGGATAGCTTACCAAGCGAAGTGAGGGATTTCGATGAGACTTGGAAGATTTTTGGGCAGGATGAGTTGATTTACTTTTGCACGTTCAAGAACATTTACATCTACGATGGTATAAAAACCAAAGCTATTATCTCTGAGTATCCTTTGGAAATTTCTTTCCAAGTGAATAATCAACTTTATGTACAAGAATGGACTCATGGCCTTTCAGTGATCAAGGATCATACTATCACGCTCCTAGAGAATGGTAATTTTTTCAAGCTAAAAAGAATCTCTGATATCATCAGTTTCGATAAAGAGCAACTTTTAATTAGCACCTTCAATGATGGTAATTTCCTCTACAACAATGGTAAGATCACTCCTATTCTTCTTATCGACAGATCAGTACAAGACAAAATAATTAATGACGCCCTGCGCTTAGCCAATGGAGACATTGCCCTTGCTACCCAAAACGATGGCCTGTACATTACCGATAAGCTGGGTGCCGTCAAGCTGCACTTGAACAAGGACACAGGGATCATTGATAATACTATTAATTCCATGTACGAAGACCATCAAGGTAACCTTTGGTTGGCTTTAAATAATGGAATTTCTAGAGTCGAACTAAATTCACCCTTTTCAATTATAGATGAAAGAATGGGCCTTCCTGGCGCTGGCTATACAGCCCTTGCGACTCAAGACAAAGTATTCCTAGGCACCAACAATGGCCTTTATTATTGGACTGGCAGTAAAATGAATTTTATTCC
>JBLIES010000016.1:0-31092 GCA_047633135.1 Roseivirga sp. | reverse complement strand
TATATTCAGACCATCCGAGGGATCGGATACATCGCCAAGGACATATGAAGCTAAACTTCAAAAATAGAATTGCATTATATTACATAGTAGCTACCGCCATTATAATGGCAATTGCCTTCCTCACTGTTTTCATCATTGTAGAAAATACGGTGTATAGCAATTTAGATAAAGACCTTTCCTACGAAGCCAGAAAACACACCAAAGAAATTCAGATCAAGAACGACAGCATTTTTTTTATCAATAAAGCAGAATGGGAAGAACGCGAGCATAGAGAAGTTCAGGTGAACCCTGTCTTTATTCAGCTCATTGATCGTCAAGGGCGCCTGATGGATAAATCGCCTAACCTTAAGGACCAGCAACTCCCCTTTCAATCAGCCAAAGCTGCAGATCATTTCAACTTAAGGATGACGGACAGGGCGATACGCCAAGCACAAATCCCGATTGAAAGAAACGGAAAAGTAGAAGGTTATATTCTTGCGGCTATGTCATTGGAAGCTTCGAACATGGTCATCAAAAATTTGAGAAATACACTTCTCATCTCCTATCCTATTTTGTTGATTGGCCTCTTCTTTATCTCCAGTTACATGGCAGGCCGCAGCATTAAGCCTATTCAAGCTATTATTGGCACGACTAATATCATCACAAAGAATAATTTAAATGAGCGCGTTCCAGTCCCCCATAATAAAGACGAACTCTTCGAGCTTTCAGCTGCCATCAATGAATTATTAGAGCGAATTCAAAGTGCTATTCATCGCGAAAGACAGTTCACTTCGGATGCATCACACGAACTCAGAACACCGTTAGCCGCTTTACGGGGAACTCTGGAAATTCTAGTACGAAAACCTCGTACTCAAGCCGAATATGAGGAGAAGGTAAAATACGGGCTTTCAGAAATTGATCGAATGACGAATATGGTAGAACAACTGCTATTACTTGCCCGGTTAGATACAAATCACAAAATTGAAGAGTGTGATTCCGTATCGCTTATCACACAAATTGATGAGATTATAACACGACATCAGTCCCTCATTAATAGTAAAAAGCTCAAGTTGAGCTTCAATTTTAATGACTCAGAAAACTACAGTGTCCCCAAGTATTATTCGCATCTCATTCTAGATAACATCATCAACAATGCCATTAAGTATGCGCCTGATGAGTCGCAACTCACAATTGATGTTTCTTCAGAAAGTGGCCACTCCATTTGCAGTATTGAAGACAACGGCTTAGGGATCAAAAGTGAAGATTTACGGAACCTCTTTAATCCATTTTTTAGATCCGATGCCCTAAATCATAAACACATTACGGGTGTTGGTTTAGGCCTTTCCATTGCAAAGAAAGCAGCTGTCGCCATTGGTGCAGAGCTGCACGTAGAAAGTAAGATTAGCGATGGCACTTTATTTACCATTGTTTTCTTAAGGCAATCTTAAGCTTGCATTGAGCATTCCCTCAGACTGCTCAACCTAACTTTGAATAAATATTTTTAGACCCAGTACAACATGATAGAACGGATTATCCAGTACAGCCTCCAAAACAAACTCATGGTACTTCTATTGACAGTAATCATGGTTGGCTTTGGTATATTTTCGTTAGTGAATATCCCAATTGGGGCTGTTCCAGATATCACTAACAATCAGGTTCAGGTCATCACCACTTCTCGTAACCTTGCCACTCAGGATGTAGAAAAGTTTCTTACTTACCCCGTTGAGCTTGAAATGGCCAACCTTCCTGGTGTTAAGGAAATCAGGAGTATTTCAAAATTTGGTTTATCTGTGGTCACCATTGTCTTCGAGGATAAAATGGGAACCTACCTTCCTAGACAACTAATAGCAGAAAAAATAAAAAGTGCCGAACAAAGAATTCCAAGCCAATTCGGCACGCCTTTCATGGGGCCAGTTACTACCGGATTAGGAGAGATCTACCAATACGTCATTGATGTCGATCCAAAACACGAAGATCAATACAATATTACCGATATAAGAACTATCCAAGATTGGGTAGTAAAACGTCAACTTTCAGGAATACCTGGGGTGGTTGAAGTCAATACTTGGGGGGGCTCTTTAAAGCAGTATGAAGTAGCCGTAAATCCAGAGCTACTGCGGGCCATGGATATTTCATTGACAGAAGTTTATGATGCACTAGAGAAGAACAACAGCATAGCCGGTGGTGGCTATATAGAAAAAGACAACGAGAGCTACTTTATTAGAGGCGAAGGTTTGGTTACCTCTATCCCTGACATAGAAGATATTGTCGTTAGTAACCGAAATGGAATACCCGTTTACATCAAAGACATTGGGTCTGTTGGCTTTGGGAATGCCAATCGATTTGGGGCAGTAACAGGGAATGGCGAAGGCGAAAAGGTACTTGGCCAAGTCATGATGCTAAAAGATGCCAATTCAAAAGCGGTCATCACTGCGGTTAAAAAAAGAGTGGAAGAAATGCAATCTTCATTACCACCAGGCATTTCGATCAATGCTTTTTTAGAACGGAGCGAATTGATTGAAAAAACCACCGCTACCATAGCTGAAAACCTTATTCTAGGTTGTTTGATTGTAATTTTTGTGGTGGTATTGCTTCTAGGTAATCTCCGATCTGGACTCGTTGTGGCTTCGGTTATTCCGCTCTGTTTGCTATTTGCTTTGTCGCTTATGTACCTCTTTGGAGTCAACGCTAACCTCATGAGCCTGGGAGCCATTGACTTTGGAATCATCATCGATGGAGCCGTAATTATTGTTGAATATACTGCCTTTAAAATCACGAGTGAACGCAATAATCTAATCAATCTACCGAAAGATGAAAGACAGTCTTTCCTAGATAAAATCACTTTCAACAGTGCTACAAAAATGATGCGCTCGGCTGTATTTGGTCAACTGATTATCATTATCGTGTTTATCCCAATCCTTTCTCTTTCTGGTGTAGAAGGAAAAATGTTTAAGCCTATGGCGCTGGTTTTTTGCTTTGCACTGATTGGCGCCATGATCTTATGCTTCACCTACGTGCCAGTAATTTCAGCACTTTTCTTAAAGCCTTCTGACCCCAATAAAAAGAACCTCTCTTCTGTATTGATTCATTTCCTTGAACAGAAGTACAAGCCCACCATTACTTGGGCGCTAAGGCAAAAAGCACTCGTATTAAGCTTTGCGGTTGCCTTAATTATTTTCGTTGGGTTCCTTTTCTCTCGAATGGGTGGTGAATTCGTACCTACTTTAGATGAAGGTGATTTTGTAATCCAACCCGTTTTAAAGACAGGCACATCACTCTCTAAAACCATCGAAGCGACCACTCGAATAGAAAAAATACTCAAAAATTTCCCTGAAGTTAATCAAGTGGTAAGTCGAATTGGTGCCGCAGAAGTACCTACTGATCCAATGTCTATGGAAGAAAGTGATGTCATCATCAAACTGATTCCAAAAGGGGAATGGACATCAGCAGAAAGTAAGGATGAACTGGCCGATAAATTCAAACAAGCACTTACCGCACAAATCCCTGGCGTTGACTTCGAATTTACTCAGCCCATAGAAATGAGGTTTAACGAACTCATTACGGGGGTTAGAGCAGATTTAGCCATCAAAGTATTTGGCGAAGATTTAGATGTCCTTTTTAAGAAAGCATCGGAAATTGAAAAGGCCATTCAAAATGTAGAAGGTGCAGCAGATATCACAGTAGAAAAAATCACTGGCTTACCACAAATGTCGGTTCAATTCGATCGTCAGAGAATCGCCAAGTATGGCTTAAATATCGAAGAGCTGAACAAGATCATTACCATGGGATTTGCAGGAATGCCCGCGGGAATTGTTTTCGAAGGGGAAAAGCAATTCGATTTAGTCGTTCGCTACGACCAAGCGCACCGCCAAAGCATCGAAAACATAAAAACTGCTTCGATTCAGCTTCCCAATGGGAATAAGGTGCCCTTGAGTGAACTCGCTACGATCAGCTATACCAAGGGTCCCGCAAAAATTTCTAGAGACAATACCAAAAGAAGAATTGTGGTAGGCGTGAATGTAAGAAACCGAGATTTAGAATCTGTGGTAAAAGATATTCGAGACATCATTGCTAAAGAAGTAAAGCTACCCACTGGCTACACGGTAGCGTACGGAGGCCAATTTGAAAACCTTCGGTCTGCCAGGGCCCGATTAATGGTAGCAGTTCCAATTGCGCTGGTATTGATTTTTATCCTCCTTTATTTCGCATTCAATTCAGTAAAAGAAGCGTTAATGATTTACAGCGCCATTCCATTGTCAGCAGTGGGAGGCGTTTTATTCCTCTACATAAGAGATTTACCATTTAGCATCTCTGCGGGGGTGGGCTTTATCGCTCTCTTTGGTATTGCGGTATTGAATGGTATTGTGTTGATAGAGCATTTCAAAGAATTAAAAGCACAAGGCTATAAAGACATTAACAAAAGAATCATTGTGGGAACTCAACAAAGATTACGTCCTGTTTTGCTTACTGCCACGGCAGCGGCTTTAGGATTTCTTCCTATGGCCATATCAACTTCGGCAGGTGCAGAAGTTCAAAGACCTTTAGCCACCGTAGTTATTGGTGGTTTGATTACCGCTACAGCCCTTACATTGATCGTGCTGCCTGTGCTCTACGCACTTTTCGATAAAAAAGAGCCGAAGAAAAAATTCATCACAAGACCCGCCATCATCGTTCTTATTGCTGTAACCTTTGGTTTTTCAGCTCAGTCGCAAACAAAGCCAATCAGGTTAGACCAGGCCATTGAAATTGCCATTCAAAATAACCAAGGGCTAAAAGCTTCGGCTTCAAAAATAATTCAGAGTGAACAACTGGTGAAATCAGCCTTCAACCTAGAAAAAACACAGCTTTACTATTTAAACGACCAAAATAACATTGCTGAAAACGGAATTGCTATCCGCACTTTAGGGATCAGTCAGTCTTTCCAATTTCCAACTGTTTATGGTGCCCAAAAAGATGTTCAACTCGGTTTAGTGGACTTGAATAGCCAACAGTACGAAATGGATAAACGACTAGTGAGCAAGGAAGTATCTAAGGCCTATTACACTGTACTCTATTGGCAAAATATGGTAGACAACTACAGTTACTTAGACAGCCTTTTTAAACAATTCTCGAATGCCGCAAAAAGAAGGTATGAAGAAGGTGAAACTAATTACTTAGAAAAGCTCACCGCTGAAGCCAAACAAAGGGAATTAGGCTTATACCTTCAGCAAGGAAAAGAGAGTGTTGAAAAGGCCTACATTCAACTTCATCAATGGCTTCAATCTGATTCTACTTACGCAGTGCCTGCGCAGAAAATGCCAATGTTAAGCCAATCGAATTTTGATGTCGCAGATAATCCTGGATTGAAGTATTTTGAATTAGAAAAGTCGCTTTCCTTAAAGTCACTTACTCTTCAACAGCAGAAGTTATTGCCCGATTTACATTTGAATATATTCCAAGGCACTAACAATGGGCCTAATGCTAAGCGCTACTCTGGTTTTCAAGCAGGCATCGGAATTCCCCTATTCTTTGGCGCGGAAAAGTCGAGAATCAATGCGGCAAAAACTCAAATGGAAATCACCGCAAATCAGTTCAATAATTATAAGACACAATTGGTGGCCAATTTAGCCTCGAAAGAGTCTGATTTAAAAAAATATCAAGAAGCACTCGACTACTACAATAATGCTGGACGAGTACTTTCAGCAGAACTGATTTTAAGTGGTTCTCTGGCTTTCCGAAATGGGGAAATAGACTTTCTACAGTACATCCAATTACTGGATAATGCTAAAAGTATAGAGATCACCTATTTAGAAAACCTTTTCAATTACAATTTGACGCTGTTAGACATCAATTATATAAGCAATCAATAATGATTAACTCAATATGTACTCCCCCATTTAAGGTCGTTTTAGGCCTTTCATTTTTACTCCTAATTTTCAACTCTTGTGGTAATGCCAGCGACAACGAAGCCATTCAAATTATAGAAGAATCAAATCCTAATTTGATCTCACTCACGGCTGAACAGTTTAATTCATCAGAGATGGCTACTGGAAAAATGGAAATTGCCAATTTCTCTGAAATCGTAAGAACAAACGGCATCTTCGATGTCCCCCCAAGTAGCAAGTCATCCGTAAGTGCTTATTTCGGTGGTTATGTTAATGAATTAGAGCTTTTACCAGGTGAAAAAATCACCAAAGGGCAGCTACTCTTCACGCTAGAAAACCCAGATTACATTCAAACTCAACGAGAGTTCTTAGAAATTCAAGGCCATCTTTCATTCTTGAAATCTGATTACGAAAGACAAAAAAGACTTGCTTCAGAGAACATTACCTCTAGAAAGAAGTACCTACAAGCTGAAACAGATTACAATGTAGCAAAGGCCCAATACGCATCGCTTAAAAAGATTTTAGGCCTAATGAATATAGACTCAGACAAGGTTTCAACGGAAAGTCTTACCACAGTTATCAGGGTAAAAGCGCCAATTAGCGGTTTTATCACTTCTGTTAATGCCTCTAAAGGTATGTTCTTAAATCCATCTGATATCGCTGTGACTATTACAGACACAGATCATTTGCATATCGAGCTCAATGTTTTCGAAAAGGACTTGCGAAAGCTTAAAGTGAATCAGCAGGTAAAATTCAAATTACAAAATGACACCAACAATGAGTACATGGCTTCTGTTAGCTTAATTAATAAACAAATAGACAGCGAAACAAGGTCTGTGATGGTGCATTGCCATTTAAACAACGAGCTTGATGCGGTTAATTTTGTCCCAGGCATGTTCGTTGAGGCCGAAGTGCTAACAACTACTGAAGCATTGCCTTCGCTCCCTCAGGAAGCGGTTGTCGAAATTGAAAACGTTTATTATGTACTCTTAAAATCAAATGGCGCAGGAATGAACTTCGAACGAAAAGAAGTTAAAATTGGCAAAACAGAAAATGGCAGAGTGGCCATTCTTAATGCGAGTAGATTTCCAAGTTCAGCAGAGTTCTTAACCAAAGGAGCATTCAATATGATTATAGAATAGCAGCCATAAAAAAGGCCCTACTTTGAAGATCAAAATTGGGCCTTTTCAGCTAGTTGAATTAAATCTTTTATTTGATCACTTCTGGGGCATGTGGAATCGTCTTCTGTTGATCGAAATCATGCTGAATCCAAAGCGTTGCATTCTTTTCTTTAATGAAGGCTTCGATAATGTCCATAGAAGCTAAGGTTTCTTCTTTGCTTGAGTTAAAGGAAGGTACACCTCTCAATTCTCTATTTTTAGCGAAGTGATAAAGGTCACCAGATACTACAACGGGGCCAGTTTCAACTAAATCCAAGAACAAAAATTGATGGCCAGGCGTATGGCCAGGCGCTCTTTTAATAACTACAGTGCCATCACCAAATACATCGTGATCACCATTCAATTGAACATTGGGATTACTTTTTAAGTCAGCAACTTCCGCCACGGGAGTTTCACCGTTGAAAAGACCATCATACTCTTCTTTTTGAAGTAACACAGTGGCATTGGTGAACATGTTAGCATTACCAATGTGATCACCATGAAGGTGAGAAAGCGCAATGAATTCTACTTCGGTGGGTGCCACACCTATTGCCTCTAGCTGTGAGGCCAAAGTCACAGGCATTTTCATTAAAAAACCATCTGAATCATTCCCTTCAGTCATTTGATTCAAGCCATCGGGTAAACCAGTATCCCAAATTAAATCACCTTTTGGATGCCTGATTAGATAAGCAGTGTTTGAAAATTGTTTTGTTTGCCCTTCATCAACCCCTGGATTAAAAAGAGAAATATCCTTGACGAGGATATCACCAACATTAAAAGCGTACACTTGAATTTTGGGTTTTGAAACTTCCTCAGTTTCGGTATTCGCTGTTTTAGCACCACCGCAAGCTGTGATTAAAGAAACAATGGCTACCGCCATTATAAATTTCAGATTTATTTTAGTCATTTAATTTTTTGGTTTATGCGTTCGACAACCTTTAAAAAGTCAGGAATGTTCCACAATGCATTAATTCATTGCATCCATCACTAACTTGACCATTGATCCGACTTTGTTAGGCTCTAACCAACGTGTAACAATTACCAAGTCATTTTTTTTATCGATCACAATAAAATTACCGCCAAAACCAGCCGCATAGTAAATAGACTCGTCATTTACTTCTTTCCACTTTCTAGGCCCCTTATTTAACCACCACATGTAACCATAACTCTCCATTGCCTCTGAAGGCACCTGCACTGACTCTACCCAGTTTTTAGAAATTAATTGCTGCTCTTTCCACTTACCATCATTCAAAAAGAGTAATCCAAAGCGAGCATGATCCTGAGCACTGATAAAAATACCAGCCCCCGAGTGCCCTCCACCCGTAACTGACTGCATTTTTGTTCCATCTATGTCTACCCAAGCATTGTCATAGCCAAACCATCTCCATGTCGTTGAGGCGCCAATTGGATCCATGATAGATTCTTTCAAAACCTGTGGAAGTGGCTTCCTCCATACTTGCAGAAGTGAGTATGCCAATACATTGACTCTCACATCATTATATTCCATGAAAGTGCCAGGCTCTTTAAGCGCTCTGAATTTCCAATCATCCAAACCACCGTCTCTTGGGGGACGATCTGCCCAATCTTTACCTCCCCAAAGTTCACCAGACCAATCCGAAGACTGATTGAGTAAGGTGTGCCATGTGATTTTAGAGTTGTGAGCACCATCGAAAGTACCATCCCATACATATTCAGCCACTTTATTTTGTACGTTAGCGATCAAACGATTGTCTATGGCCAGTCCAGCCATGGTGGAAAGATAGCTTTTCGTTACACTGAAAGTCATGTCTACACGCTCCACATCCCCCCATTGGGCAACGATATAACCATTCTTAATAATCATACCCGCAGGCCCTCCTCTTTTTCGGGTTGGGCCAGCGATTTTATGGAAGGGTTCTGCTTTAAAGCCTTCTAAAATGGCAATTCTCAAGTCTCGAGAACCAGAATACTCGTTAGCCTCTGCATATTTTACTGCCTCTGCCAGCTTAGCCGGATTCAGGCTTTGAGATTGTGGTGTTTTTACTTCCCATTTTCCTCTTTCAGGAAAATAGGTTTGCGCATTCACTTGAATACACAGAAACATACCGGAGGATAGTAGAAGAATTATCTTTTTCATTTTATGAATTTTATCTTGATTCAGCCATTCAGGGGGGTATTTGCAAGGTGGCTTGGGCTGCTAAAAAAAACGAAAGGAGGCCATCACACCTCCTTTCTACCTAATCAAAAACATGTAATCTAAAACATGCCTCTGGTTTTCTTTTTTTATAACTGACCAACGAAGTTAATATTTATTTAACAATGCGGTAATATTGGAGCAAATAAATAAGGGCGACTCTTTACGAATCGCCCTCAACTCAACTAAAACCCAAAATTATTCAGGCAATTAACTTATCAACTAACGAATGAATTTAACTACTAACTCATCCTTCCCTACGCAGAGAGCCAGATGATTGGATCGCGGTCCCAAGCAAATATTTTAACCTTCAATCATCCTCTCCTTTTTTCTTATCGGTTTATAAAATTGAATCCCTAATTTTACGGTCGAATTAAGAAAAAGAATTATGGCAAATAATTTACTAAAAGGTAAGAGAGGGATCATCTTCGGAGCTTTAGATGAGAGATCAATCGCTTGGAAAGTGGCACAAGTGGCGAAGGCAGAAGGAGCGATTTTCACCCTAACAAATGCTCCAATCGCAATGCGCATGGGTGAGATAAACAAACTAGCTGCTGAATGTGGTTCCGAGATTATCCCTGCAGATGCTACCTCAATGGCCGACCTTGAGAATCTTTTCACTAAGTCTGTAGAAATATTAGGTGGTAAAATTGATTTCGTACTACACTCGATTGGCATGAGTCCAAACGTAAGAAAAGGGCGCGATTACGGTAATTTGAATTACGATTGGATGCAAAAGACTTTAGATGTGTCTGCCATATCGTTCCATAAAGTAATGCAGACTGCCGAAAAATTAGATGCAATGAATGAGTGGGGTTCTATGTTAGCCCTTTCTTACATCGCTGCGCAACGTACCTTCCCTGATTACTCTGATATGGCTCATGCCAAAGCCATGTTGGAATCTATTGCTCGAAGTTACGGTGAAAGATATGCTCGATTGAAAAAAGTCAGGGTTAACACCATTTCTCAGTCTCCAACCATGACTACCGCAGGAACAGGTGTTAGTGGTTTTGACGTATTTTATGATTACGCCAACAAACTAAGCCCTTTAGGTAATGCGAGTGCATTAGACTGTGCGAACTATTGCGCTATGATGTTCTCTGACTATACTAAAATGGTGACTATGCAAAACTTAATGCATGACGGTGGCTTCTCATCCTCAGGAATGACAGAGGTATTGGTGGAGCAATTGCAAAAAGACTAAAGCTTCTTTTCTATACATAATCTTAGGTCTGCTGTTTGTTAAGATAAATAGCAGACCTTTTTCTTTAAACCCGATGTACCATGGTCAGTTTTCCAAATGCTAAGATCAACCTAGGGTTGTTCATCACCGATCGGCTTCCAAACGGATACCATACCATAGAAAGCTGCCTCTTCCCTATTCCTTGGTCTGACGTTTTGGAGTTTGTGCCTTCAAAGAAATTAGAGTTCAACTCAAGCGGCATTGCTATTCCTGGAAACGAAAAAGACAACCTTGTATTAAAGGCCTACAAGTTGCTTCGTAAAGATTTCGCAATGCCTGATTTAAGTATCCACCTCCATAAAATCATACCTATGGGCGCAGGGTTAGGCGGTGGTTCATCCGATGCTTCTAGCATGCTCAAAATGATCAACAATGAATTTCAACTCTTTTTAGAAGAATCAATTTTAGAGGATTATGCTCTTCAATTAGGGAGTGACTGTCCTTTCTTTATTCAAAACAAGCCAGCCATTGCCACCGGCACTGGCACTGATCTAACAACAATTGATTTCAGTTTAAAGGGCCATTGGCTAGTCCTCATCAAACCAAATATTCACGTTTCAACTCAAGAAGCGTACGCAGGGGTGACACCTAAAGCGAGTACGATTGATTTGGAGGAATTAATACGCGCTAAAGATTTCGACCGATGGAAAGAAGAGCTCACCAATGACTTTGAGACTTCTATTTTCCCAAAACACGCGATTCTTCAAGAATTGAAATCGAGTTTATATGAATCAGGCGCTGTTTATGCCGCTATGAGTGGCTCTGGCTCAACGATTTTCGGTTTATTTGAGCAGGAGCCTCAAATGACCTCGGACCACACAAAGCATCACGTAAAAGTTTGTCAGCTCTAATCATATTGACAATTTCCTTTTACGCTCGGCAGCCTTTCGTTGCCTTCTCATTAAAACAGGGTAGCTGAGCACAGCCAATAGAATAATCAGCGTACCATAATAAAAGCCACTGCTCATTTGCTCGCTTTCTCCAAAAATCAATACTGCCAAAATAATTCCGTAGACAGGTTCAAGGTTTACCGTTAAGTTGACTACGTAAGCGGTAATTCTTTTCATCAACTCAACCGAAGCTGAAAAAGCGTAAACAGTACAGACTACCGATAAAACCAGCAGAAGTATCCAGTCATTCGTGGTAGGGATTGCATAGGCAATGGCTTCATTCAGGAAAAACTTTTTATAAAGAGGGATGAACAGAGTGATTCCAATAGCCGCAGCCATCATTTCATAAAGTGTAATTGTGTATTGAGAAATTTTGTGCGTGAGCTTTCCATTGAGGACAGAAAATAATGCAGCCATAAAAGCAGACAATATTGCTAAGCCTAAACCTAGTGCATTATCTACCTCAAATCTGAAAATAACATAGAGTCCAAGTATTACCACTAAGCCTAACCCAACCTCGAATGCCTTTACCTTTCTTTTATTTATAACAGGTTCAATGAGGCTTGTCCAGAAAGTAGTTGTGGCCATTCCTGCCAAAGAAACTGATACATTGGAAACCCTAGCTGATTCGAAGAACAGAAACCAATGAAAGGCGATAACCAAGCCTGTTATGATGAGAGGCAACCAATCGCTAGGTTCAACATAAAAGCTTTTTGATTTAAAAAACATAAATCCAGCCAGCACAATTGAGGCTAATGCTGTTCTATACATTACCACCTCAGCAGCAGGTATGGTCATTACGCTGCCTAAAATGGCCGTAAAACCCCATAGGAATACTATAAAATGTAGCTTTATAAAATCTTTGGCACTGGCTTCCATCATTTTGGCACAAAACGGTAGATAAACATGGCCAAAACCCCAAAAATTATGTTGGGCAACCATACTGCCAGTACTGGATTCATGGAGCCTGCTTCGGCAATACTCTTTGAAGCAATGAAGAGAAGAATGTAAATAAAGGCGATTAAAAAGCCCAAGGCGATTTGAAAGCCGACCCCACCCCGTGTTTTTCTCGAAGACAAAATCACTCCAATGAATGTGAGAATAATAGCCGAGAAAGGAGACATAAACCTAACGAGCTTTTCTATTCTATAAATCGGTACGTTATCCGCCCCTTTCAACTTTAGATCGGCAATATAACTATCCAGTTCGGGCAAGGTAAATGTCTCTTGCAAACCTTTATTATTACCGAAATCTTGCGGACTCATATTTAGTTTCAGGGTAGTATCTTCTATTTCCTTATGGAGGTAATCTTCTCCATATTCGTTGAGGGTTCGCTTATTCCATCTTGTAAGTCTCCATAGCACAGCGGTAGAATCCCATGCAATTTCTGAAGCTGAAATTTTATACATCAGTTTTTTATCCACTATCTCTTCTAAGGTGAAATTGTAACCGATATTTCTATACGTGCTATAAGACCTCAAGTAAACGTAAGTAGTCGGACTCACTTTAAAATGAATGTCTTGACCATCGTAATTATACGGCTTATCGAAGTACTTAATTTCAAAGGCAATTCGCCATTTATTAGCGTTGGGAATTACCCAGCCGGTAAGAATAAAGCTTGTTGTTGCAATTAAAATAGCCCCAACGATGAAGGGCCTTAAAAAACGGGGATAACTAATGCCACCAGCCAAAATCGCAATGATTTCTGTATGGCCTGCCATTTTAGAAGTGACAAAAACTGTGGCAATAAATACTGTTAGTGGAGTAATTAAGTTGGCGATATAAGGCGCAAAATAGACGAAATATTTAATTATCTGCCAGGCACCAATGTCATTTTCAATAAAGTTCTCGTTCCTTTCCGAAAAAGTGAGGATTAAAATAACCGCCACCAAAATACCAACCACGAAAACAAACGTGGTTAAGAATTTCTTCAAGATGAGCTTATCTAAAATATTCATTAAAGACGCTGTGTCACTTTTTTCACCATTCGATCTTTCCACTCAACAAACGTGCCCGCAATGATTTGTTTTCGAGCCTCTTTTACGAGCCAAAGATAAAAAGTAAGATTATGGATACTTGCAATTTGAGCAGCCAATATTTCTTTACTCACGACTAAATGTCGAAGATAAGCTTTGGTATAAAATGTACTAGAATAACCACCCAGATTAGGATCAATTGGGCTATGGTCATTTTTCCATTTCTCATTGCGCATGTTCATAATACCTTCACTGGTGAAAAGCATCCCATTTCTAGCATTCCGAGTAGGCATCACACAGTCAAACATGTCAACACCTAGCGCTATACATTCTAAAATATTCTCAGGGGTACCAACCCCCATTAAGTACCTTGGCTTATCCTTCGGTAGTATATCGCAGACTATTTCGGTTTGTTCGTACATTATCTCATGTGGTTCCCCGACCGACAACCCACCAATCGCATTGCCTTCCCTGTTAAAAGAGGCTATTGTTTCTGCTGATTTAATCCTGAGATCTTTGTAAGTACTCCCTTGAACTATTGGGAAAAGCGTTTGGCTGTAGCCATATTTACCTTCTGTTGCATCAAATCGATCACAACATCTTTTTAGCCACCGATGTGTCATGTCCATTGATGCTCTGGCGTATCCATAATCACAAGGATACGGAGTACATTCATCAAAGGCCATAATAATATCAGCACCAATGGTTCTTTGAATATCCATCACGCCTTCTGGCGTAAATACATGTCTAGAACCATCGATGTGAGATTTAAAAGTGACACCCTCTTCTTTAATTTTCCGCGTACCCGAAAGAGAATATACTTGATACCCCCCACTATCGGTCAAAATTGGCTTCGACCAACCGTTAAATTTATGTAAACCTCCAGCCGACTCAATAATATCGAGTCCAGGACGTAAATAAAGATGGTACGTATTTCCTAGAATAATTTGGGCTTGAATATCATGTTCTAACTCCCTCTGATGAACAGCTTTTACTGAGCCTGCTGTACCGACAGGCATAAAAATTGGGGTTTCTATCACCCCGTGGTCTGTAATTACCTCGCCAGCTCTGGCTTTAGATTGCTTGTCTGACTTGACTAAATTAAACTTCATTCTTCAACTTTGATCACACAAAAATAGCAGGATTCATTTATTCTTATTTGATTCAGCAATCATTTAGTATCGCATGGATTTAGAAGTAGGTTTTATAATGGCATTTTCACTCTTGGTAGGCATTCAGCTTTATTACCATTGGCACTACTTCGATGCGCTGAAACTCTTCAAAAAAGAACAGTCTGTGCTAGTCCCAAGTGTTTCGGTGATTGTCGCTGCGCGAAATGAAATAAAAAATCTACCCCAGTTACTTTCTACCGTTTTAGCTCAAAACTATCCTAAATTCGAGCTCATCGTAGTGAACGACAGGTCAACTGATGGCTCGAATGAGTTGCTTAAAGGCTGGCAAAACCAAGATGCTCGGCTTACTATTTTAAACATTGATAAATTACCTGATGGATGGAACGGTAAAAAATTCGCCCTTAAAAAAGGAATTGAAGTAGCAAAGTATGAATGTATACTATTGACAGATGCAGACTGCGTCCCCATCTCTGATCAATGGATGCGTAACATGTCCTCACAATTCACTTCAGATGCAGATTTTGTTTTAGGCGTATCGCCTTATGAAAAAACCAATGGCTTTCTGAATCAAATAATTCAATATGAAACTCTTCTAACAGCCGTCCAGTACCTTTCCTATGCCATTAGAGGTAATCCCTACATGGGCGTTGGCAGAAATTTGATTTATCGAAAAAGTCTCTTTTTCAAGAATGACTTCAAGGGATTTGAAGGAAAAATGGGTGGCGATGATGACCTTTTTGTGAATGCACATGCTACATCAACCAATACTAAAATCTGCATTCATCCTGATGCTCTAGTGATCTCAATCCCCAAAAAAACATGGCGTGAATATTTCATCCAGAAAATCCGCCACTTATCAGTCGGTAAAAGTTATAGAAATAAAGATCAAGCGCGTTTAGGCCTTTTTGCGTTAAGTAGCACATTAGGATGGGTACTGCTATTT
The DNA here is from genome assembly GCA_047633135.1 of Roseivirga sp. Classification (GTDB taxonomy): domain Bacteria; phylum Bacteroidota; class Bacteroidia; order Cytophagales; family Cyclobacteriaceae; genus Roseivirga. The sequence continues at coordinate 15,731 of JBLIES010000016.1, read as the reverse complement.
TTGGCTATTATAATTGATATTGAATTAACTACCATATTGGTGATTTTCGGTATCAGGTGCTTGTCATTTTATATTATCTTTACACGATCAGGTAGGAAACTCAATATAACGTTAGCTTTTTGGGCACTTCCTCTTCTCGATCTATGTTTCAACATTTACTACCCCATATTGGGTGTAGTGGCGCTAACAGCAAAGAAGATTAAATGGAGTTAGGTAAGCAGTTTTCTGAAAAAGCACTTAAGGATTTTAAACTGATTGATTTGGCGGTTGAAAAGCATGACCAACAAGCCTACGCTGAGCTGATGCAACGCTATAAAAAGCCAGTTTATCACATGATCCTCAAGATGATTCGCAATGTCGATGATGCAGAGGACCTTACGATTGAAGCTTTTGCAAAAGCCTTTAAAAATCTACACAAGTTCAAGAAAGACTTCACATTCAGTACTTGGTTATTTCGTATTGCAACAAATAATACGATTGATTTTATTCGAAAGAAAAGACTCGATACCATGAGTCTAAATACCTCTTTTAGTGATGACAATGGCGAATCCGTAACTATTGACGTACTTGACAGGAAGTTAAACCCACAAGAGGAAGCCATCAATACCCAGAAAATAGAACTAGTACGTTTGTTTGTAACGAAGCTTCCTGCCAAATATCAAAAATTGGTGAAACTTAGGTATTTCGATGAACTGAGCTACGATGAAATAGCGAAGGAACTCAGCGCTCCTCTAGGAACAGTTAAAGCTCAACTTCACCGAGCTAGAGAATTAATGTATGAATTAGTCAAAGGAAAAAAAGAACATATCTAATTCATACCTATTTACTACACAACCTATGGAGTTAATCAAAAAATACTTCCCAAGCCTTTCAGAAATTCAATACAATCAACTAAGCCAGTTACAAGGCCTCTATGCTGATTGGAATGAAAAGGTGAATTTGATTTCAAGAAAAGACATCGAAAACCTTTACGAACGACATATTCTTCATTCTTTGGGAATCGCTAAGGTTTTTAAATTTAGTCCTAATACCGACATTCTTGATGTAGGAACAGGAGGCGGTTTTCCTGGGATTCCACTTGCCATTTTATACCCTGAGTCTCACTTTCATTTAGTCGATTCAATCGGTAAGAAAATTGTTGTTGTAAAAAGCGTTAGTCAAGCACTAGGTTTACAAAACGTGATTGCAGAACAAATAAGGGCTGAATCTATAAAGAACAGAAAATACGACTTTGTCGTCAGCAGAGCTGTAGCACAGTTAAAGGATTTCCACCCTTGGGTTAGAAATAAGTTCAAAAATCAGGCGCTCTCCGCTAAAAAAGCAGGTATTCTTTATCTCAAGGGTGGTGATCTTGATCAAGAAATTAAGGAGTCGCGACTCAAGAGAGTGCGAACCCATAATCTTGATAAGTTTTTTGAAGAGGAATTTTTCGAGACTAAAAAAGTGGTCTACGTTCCACGTCAGTAATTTGAGGTATCACTCCTGTATTCTTTCCTCTTCTTCTGGCTTGGCCATATAGATAAGTATGCTGTATACGCCAACCAGCGTACCAACGGGGAAATTAATAAGGCCGATTATGCCGTATACTATAGAAGGCAAATTGGCCCATTTCCGTTGATTAACAAGACCTATTCCAATAATGATCTTAGGAATCAAGAAGACGATAGCGATCCCCCAAAAAACATAACCAATCAGCTCTTTTACCACCATTGCCTCCTGAGGCACGGTCCCACCCTGACTTCTAGTGATACCAAAGAAGAGGTCAATAAAGACGTCAAAAAAGAACACGCCCATGAGGCCCATGACATTGAACACAATAAAGAGTATGCCTAAAATCTTTTTATGTGAAGGATCAGAAAATTTCATAGTTTCATTTTTTTATGAAGATAAAAAAAAGCCCCAACAAGTTGGGGCTTTTCAAAATCGTTCTCGACCGCTTACTCAAATCTTAGAGCATCGATGGGGTTTAACTTAGAAGCTTTATTCGCAGGAATAAATCCCGAAGTCAAACCTACTACTACACAAATAACCAGGCTCACGATAATCCAAACCCATGGAATAATGAACGCTCCACCCAAAAACTTGGCTATACCGTTACCTACCGCAATGCCTAGAATGGCTCCTACTACTCCACCTATCTGACAAATGACAATCGCCTCAATTAAAAATTGTTGCCGAATTCTTGTAGGGGTAGCCCCTAATGCTTTTCTGATACCAATCTCTTTTGTTCGTTCAGTTACTGATACCATCATAATATTCATTAAACCTATTGCAGCCCCCAAGAGCGTAACAGCACCTACTATAATGCCCCCGATTCTCAAACCGAAGGTAATTTCATCTAAAGCATCAGAAACAGAGTCAGAACGTTCTACTTCAAAAGAGTTATCCGCCCCTATTTTATCATTTCTAATTTTCCTCATGTAGCCAGTCGCTTCTCCCATGGCAAACTCAATTTGTTCTGGGTCTTGGATCATCGTGGTGATATCATATCGCATTGAGCCTCTTCTATCTAGTCTTTTAGCGTTTAAAAGAGGAATGATCACATTCCTGTCTTCCCCTGAATCACCTCCAAAGCCACCTTTTTGTTCCAGTAGCCCTATCACTCTGTAATTGTTGCCGTAAAACTTTACTGTTTTGTTGATAGGGTCTACATTCTCATCAAAAAGGTTGTTCACTATCTCAGTGCCAAGAATGCACACATAGTTACCAAATTCAATCTCAAGCCCAGAGAAGTTCCGCCCTCTTTCTAGTTGCACTCCTTTAATCGTTAAGTAATTTTCATCCCCTCCGGTAATCGAAGTATTTGGATTTGTAGTTTTATCACCAAATTTGATTTCTGCTGAACCTGATGCTCTTGTGGATACGGTTACAGTAGAGGGAAAATTATAATCTTCTTTGAAACGAACTGCTTCTTGAAAAGAGATAGGCTCGTAGGATTTCTCTTTTTTACCATTATTATTTCTTCGGCTAGATGACCGGCTATCGATATCAAAACTATTAGCCCCTAAGCCTGAAAGACTAGAGTCAATTTCACTCTTAATCCCATCAACAGCGGTTAACATACCTACTAACGAGGTAATGCCAATAGCGATAATGAGTCCAGTTAATACTGTACGGAGGACATTAGATTTGATTGACCTTATCCCTTCTCTGATGTTTTCTGCAAAATTCATTCGTATGTATTGAGTTTTTTAAAATTCTAATTTAACCAACCATTCGTAACATATTGACAACAAAATTTATAAATTCAACGATCATTCTGTTAAACGGTTTATTATTCAGTTCGCAATGAAGAGACTTTTGATTTTATTGATTTTATCAAGCTTTTGCATAACTAGTTATGCGTCAAGATTGTTGGTCCCGATGGATCAAACACAAACAAATCATCTAAAAGCCTATGGTGTTGCTTACTGGGTTCTCAGTAAAGACGTCACAATTGACTGGATGTTAAATTTCAGAGGAGGAAGTTTTTTATTACCCGCTACAACGGGTGTAGAGAATGAATTAATCATTCGCGGAGTTAGCTATGAATTAATTTCTGATGCCACTGTTGCGCAATTCGAAAGTCAGATTGCATCTCCTGCCTCGAACATGGACATGATGAAGCTGGAGAAAGTCCCTAAAATTGCTGTCTACTCTCCTAAAACTAAAATGCCCTGGGATGACGCTGTCACGCTCGCCCTCACCTACTCCGAGATACCTTACACCTTAGTATATGATGATGAATTAATGTCCGATGAACTTACCAAGTACGATTGGCTGCACCTTCACCACGAGGATTTCACTGGACAATACGGTAAGTTCTATGCTTCCTTCTCTCCCTACAGTTGGTATCAGCAGCAACAGAAAGATTATGAAGCCTCTGCAAGAAAGCATGGTTTTGAAAAAGTGTCGCAATTAAAATTAGCCATATCACAAAAGATCAGAACCTTTGTCGCAGGAGGAGGTTTTCTGTTTGCGATGTGTTCAGCAACAGATTCTTTTGATATCGCCTTGGCCGCCAATGGTGTAGACTTTATAGAAGCCATGTATGACGGAGACCCTGCTAACCCTGCTGCAGAAGCTCAGTTCGATTTCACGAACACCTTGGCCTTCGAAAATTTTAAGCTTAGAAAAGATCCTCTCGAATATGAATTTTCCGATATAGACAATACCGAAGCCCGAAGAGCGCGATCATTGAGCGAAGGAAACGATTACTTCAAACTATTTCAGTTTTCTGCCAAATGGGATCCAATCCCTACCATGCTGACTCAAAACCACACGTATTTAATTAAAGGTTTTTATGGTCAAACCACCGCTTTTAAAAATAGAACCATTAAACCTGATGTTGTGATTATGGGGCAAAATGATGCTGCCGAAGAGGCAAAATATATTCACGGTGTATATGGAAAGGGGTTTTGGACTTTTTATGGTGGTCACGACCCAGAAGATTATCAACACAGGGTTGGCGAAGAGCCTACTGACTTGAATTTATACCCTAACTCTCCTGGCTACAGGTTGATTCTCAATAACATTCTATTTCCAGCCGCTAAAAAGAAGAAAAGGAAGACTTAATCATTTGTTTACGTTTCTAAGACAATAAAAAAAGGATTCAAATATAGAAAGCATCTGACCTTAGCTTTAGCTCATCAATGCATTCTGTCGCCTCTGACTTCAAGTGAATTAATAATATTAGCCTCCTCTGAAAGAAACTCCTTCCACCTTTTACTCACGTAGGTTTCTGACATGTAGGCTTTCGCCAATGATATGAAGTTTTTATAATGACCTGCTTCAGACACCATCAGCTCATAATAGAAGCCTTTTAATTCTTCATCGGAGATATGTTGAGAAAGTATTTTAAATCTTTCACAGCTCCTTGCTTCAATCAATGCGTTGAGCAATAGCTTTTCAACCAATTGCTGATCTCGGCTCCCACCCTTAATCACTACTTTTTGAAGCGCAATCACATATTCATCTTTACGGTTCATCCCAAAAGACATTCCTCTCTTTTTAAGCTGTTCCTGCACCCTCTCAAAATGATTCCATTCTTCGGCCACCACGGGTGTTAACATTTCAACCAATTCTTTTCTTTCAGGGTATAAAATGATGAGCGAAATACACGATGAAGCCGCTTTTTGTTCACAATAAGCATGATCCACAAGAATTTCTTCGATGTTCATTTGAGCCACATTCACCCACCTTGGGTCTGTGGGAAGTTGCAATCCCAATAGGTTATTCTTGTATTCTTCTATCATCCTTCAAACTTAATGGCAAACATTTATATTAAAAAATAAGATGCTAAGGGCTTCAGTTTTAAAGAACCTGTTATCTTTATTCTCTATTAGTTCAAATCAACGTTTATTTTGCTGACTAGTAAAGAATCAAATTATGAAAAAATTATTACTCTTTTGCCTAATTCTCGTAGCAGGCGCAAGCATTCAAGCTCAAACTACCGATAGCACAAGTTGGGCGAAAAAGGGCTCTTTAGGTTTTACATTTGCGAATGTAGGTCTTTCCAATTGGGCTGGAGGGGGCGAAAGCTCAGTTTCATTAGGGACTATTTTTAACGCTTCTGCCACCAAAACATCTGCTCACTCTTCTTGGAAAAACCAATTCGATTTTGCCCTTGGGGGCGCCAAAATAGGCGACCAAGGCTTTAGGAAAACAGATGATGCCATCATCCTTATTAGCCAATACAAAAGAAATATTAATGACAATTTAGGTTATGGCGTTTCTGGTGTTTTCAGAACACAATTGCTCGAGGGTAACACCTTTGCCGCAGACCCCACTAATACTGGCGATTTTATCGCAAGTAAAATTTCAAACTTTATGGCTCCGGGTTACCTTTCCATCAACCTGGGCTTGGAGTATAGTAAAGGTGGTATATTTAACATTTCATTCGCACCAGCGGCAGGTAAATTTACGTTTGTTATGGATGATGACCTTGCCAGTATTGGCGCTTATGGGGTTGATATTGACAAAAATTTTCGTGCAGAATTTGGTGCTAACATTTTGACATCCTTGAATGTGAAGCTTATGGAGAATATCTCTTTCAAATCTAACCTTAACTTCTTTACAGCTTATGATAGCTTTGGAAATATAGATACGAACTGGGAAACGCTCTTAGTAATGAAAATCAATAAATGGTTTAACGCCACATTCGGTACCAACTTGATTTACGATGATGATATTTTGATCGACATGGGAGATGGCACATTCTCTAGAGCAATTCAATTCAAGCATGTATTGAACCTAGGGGCTAACTTTAGCTTGTTTAGTGCTGGTAACTAATCGAAGAACGACCAACGGACTCCTAAATCCAGTGTACGCCTGACGCCAGTATAAAAAGGAGTTAAAAAATACCCTTCAGACGTCAGTCCTTGATTAACATGGGCTGACTTCACAAAAAAGTTGAAGGTTTGCACTTTGAAGTTTAGAAAAAGGTCAGCCTTTACGAAAGCATCGTTTTTAAAGTCATCTTGAATATAGAATTGCTGAACAATTGGATCGTAGCCATTGGCAAAATAGGCTGACCGATAATGCAAGTCTATGCCTGTATGAATGATCATTTTACCGCCAAATAAAATACTCTTATAGGCCAACTGACCTGAGACTAATAAATCGGGTAAGCGATACACTTCTGAAGAACCACCAGAGACAGTATTATAATTCAGATTACTCGACCATCGCCATTTTTTCGATAAGTTGAAATCAAAATCAAAACCAGGCACAAATAATACTATGTCGCTAGCCGCTTGATTCGGCCGCTTTGTTTGGTCAAAATATAGATGATTGTTTATTCTATTGAACCTTAAAAAGGGCCTGAAACTTACGCTTTGTCCATTCAGTTTAATTTGGGCAAAGAGGTTATCTGAATTTTCATTCGAAAAATCATTTTGCCAGTCTTTTTGTTGTCCTCTGTATTGCTGGACCAAGTACGAAGGTGCAGCCGAATTCCTGGAGACTTGAGCGTCAAAGAAGTCACTTGAAAAATCTCCCTCAACAAAATACCCCTGTCCAATTAAGTACTCACCAGAAGCCTTAAGGAAAATTTTAGGCGTAATATTCTGTCTTAACGTTCCGCCTAAATAACTCTCATTATCAATAATGGCGCCACTCAAAAGAACATTATCATACTTTAAATTCCTGAGCTTATAAAAAAGAGTGTAAGAGAATTTTTTGGTATATCCCTTCACCCCAAACTCATTTGTAATTTCTTGATAGATAGTTCGGTCTTGAATCGTATCTGTTGTCTGGCCTGCAATTGTCGGGCTATAAATTAATGAATCAGCGCCACTCAGGTTATAAACGTCTGTAAAGCGCACAATTTGATTGAGATAATTACCGGTATGGTACACTTGAAAAACCGAGTCTAATGAGTATTGTTGGTAAAGATGAACTCCACCTCGCTTATCATAGCTTTTAGCATCATTCAATACCACATTGGCATCTCTATATTGAAAAAAAGAAGCGCCTTCAGTGGGGTCAATCGCAGGGTCCACAATCCCTCCTTGCTCATCTACATCTTGCTTCATTTGGGTGAAGTTGAAAAGCCCGAGGTACCTTGGGATTTTCTTCGGTCTGATAAAGCCAAACCCAGAGTAATTGGTGCTTTTAGATTGAAATTCACCTGTGCCCAAAAAAGACAATTGCTTTTCTGCTCGAATACTCTGGTATTGAAAACCTAAATTCAGGTGAATACTATCATTCAAAGCAAAAATAATATCTGTCATGGCTCTTCTTCCTCCTCCGTAATTCACATTAATTTCTGTGAATGGGGACTTGGTGTCAAAGTATTTGATGTCTTCTGGTCCAAGGTAAAACTCATCATATGCATGGTAGCCCGATCTTCGGCCAATAATTTTAGATGGCTCATAGTACAAACTACGGTAGGCCGTACCCAGGTTTCCTAAATTCTGACCTAGGTTACCATTCCTTTCTAAATCAGTGAACCTGTGCAAGTTATCAGGGATAGTATCTGGAGTTTCAAAAACTATATTATTATATTTGAAATTACGCTCGTAAGTAAATCTAGTCGTCTTAGGTCCGTAAACATTCTGGAGGGTATCCCCTAGAATTCTGTTGTTGCTCCTGGCCATCATCGAATCTCTATTCACGCTGAAGGCGTTATTTCTTTGGGCGATTGCTGAAAAAGCTAACAGCAATAAACATATGATGGAGACTCCCTTTCTAAACACGGTCAAAATTAATAATTCAATGGAGGTTTTCCTTTTCTTCGATCACTTTAAAAAGTAGCTCTTGAAATCTTTCAGGCCGATCAATCTCAAACTGGATTGGGATATAATAAAAATCCAACGCATCAAAAACGGCATGCTCTTTTACAGTCAAAAGTCGTACCATGTCTTTCTCTGTTGTCATAACGCTGACGCCTGACCCACTTTTCTCTAGGCTAAGGTAGTACTCTAATATTCTGTCCAAGTCTTTAGCCGTAAAACGATGATGATCTTCGAAAACGAATTCTTGAAGAATTGTATACTGCCTTTCCACTTCAGACTTAAAAGTTTGATTATCCGCAATAGAGGTCACCATGATGACCTGATCTATTGAAGATGTTGTCACCCTCTTATTTTTCAAAACTGGCAGGCATTGGCCATACTTTATGTGACTAAAAAACACGGTTTTATTTCCTCCGTAGTGCCTCACACTAGCATTTATATCTCCTTTCTCTGAATCGCTTAAGTCTTTAGGGCACTTGGTAATAATTACGCAGTCGGCTCTTTGGACTCCTTTTCGCCCTTCTCTTAATTCCCCAGTGGGTAAAATAAAATCTTGATAAAAAGGATGGTTATAATCACTTAGCATGATGTTGAAATCGCGTACTACCTTTCTATGTTGATAGGCATCGTCCAATAAAAAAACGGCTAACTCCTCTGATTCTAAAATGGCAGAGGGAATCGCCAAAGCTCTTTCCTCTCCAACACAGACTTTGATTTCATCACCAAATTTCAAAAAATATTGATAGGGCTCATCGCCAACAGTCGCAGCATTATCGGTTTCGCTCGTCATTCTATACCCCTGCGTTTTTCTACCGTAACCCCTGCTCAAGGTCGCCAACTTGTATTTATCCTTCAGTAAAGCAATGAGGTATTCCACCATTGGTGTTTTGCCTGTCCCCCCCATAGAAAGATTACCCACAGAGATAATCACTCTATCGAACTCTAAAGAGGGTTTCTTGCCTATATCATATAGGTGGTTCCTGAATGCCATTAAACATCCATAGAGAATAGAAACAGGAAATAATAGCCATCGTAGCAGTTTCATTCTGATCAGGTTTATATCTTCGCCTTTCAAAAGTTGCAAAGATGGTAAAAATCAAGGAAATCACTGCCGCATTAGAAACGCTAGCTCCTATTGCGTATCAAGAATCGTACGATAACGCAGGTTTAATTACTGGGAGCCATGAGTGGGTCGTTACTGGAGTTTTGGTAACGCTCGACTGTATTGAATCAATCATTGATGAAGCGATTGAAAGAAAATGTAACCTCGTAGTCGCGCATCACCCGATTGTATTCAAAGGGCTGAAACAGATCAACGGTAAAAATTATGTTGAGCGAACAATCATCAAAGCCATTAAAAATGACATTGCCATTTATGCTATCCATACTAATTTAGACAATGTAGCGAATGGAGTAAATAAAAAAATAGCAGATAAGTTGGGTCTGGTCAATACCCGAATATTGGCGCCTAAAACGCAAATTCTCGAAAAAATTGTGGCCTTCGTACCCTTAGAGAACACTGACGGCATTCTCAAGGCACTTCATCAATCAGGTGCAGGTGAAATTGGTAATTACTCAAATTGTAGTTTTAAATCAATTGGCAAGGGAACATTTAAACCCAACGATCAAGCCAACCCAGTAATCGGGGAGCGAGGAAGACAAGAGGAAGTAGAAGAACATAGGATTGAACTGATTTTCCCAGCTCATTTAAGAGACAAAATCTTATCCGAATTAAAAACTGCTCATCCCTATGAAGAAGTAGCCTACTATCTGACCCGTCTCGAAAATGAATTTCAAGAAGTTGGATCGGGAATGATTGGCGAGTTAACGAAATCAGTCTCCACCCAAGAGTTTCTCTCCCTGATTAAGCAGAGAATGGAACTCGACATAGTTCGATATACACCTAAAAAAGTCGATAAAATCCACACAGTAGCTGTTTGTGGTGGGGCTGGAAGCTTTCTTTTGTCCAACGCTAAAGCCCAAGGTGCTGATGCTTTTGTGACCTCTGATTTCAAGTATCATGAGTTCTTTGATGGTGAGGGAAAAACTTTAATTGCAGATATTGGACACTACGAAAGTGAAAAGTTTACAAAAGAGCTTTTGCATTCATATTTGACCGAAAATTTTACTAATATTGCAACCTATTTGTCAGAGGTGAATACGAATCCCGTACACTACTTCTAAAAAAAATTGAATGGAAAAGACTGTTGCACAAAAACTTGACGCCCTTACTAACCTACAATCAATTGATTCTGAGTTGGATGAAATCAAAAAAGTAAGGGGCGCGCTACCTGATGAGGTAGCTGATTTAGAAGACGAAATTGCTGGCTATCAAACCAGAGTAGATAAATTTAAATCTGAAGCCGATGATTTAGAGACTAGTATCTCTGATTATAAGACTCAGATTAAAAATTCTGAAGCGCTCATTAAGAAATATAATGAGCAGCAGATGAACGTGCGTAACAACCGTGAGTACGATGCTATCACTAAGGAAATTGAGCTTCAAAATCTAGAGATTCAAATCTCAGAAAAGAGAATCAAAGAGGCCTATATTAAAATCGAAGGTAAAAATGCTGAAATAGCAAAAACTACTGACGAGCTTACTGAGCGTTCGAAAGATTTGAATAGTAAGAAAGGGGAGCTTGATGTTTTGACCAAAGAGAGTCACGATGACGAGCAAAAACTTTTGAACTCTAGAGAAAAAGCAGTGAAGACAATTGAAGACAGATTGTTGAAGTCTTACAACAAACTTCGTGGAAACGCTAGGAACGGCTTAGCCGTTGTACCAGTAGACAGAGGAGCTTGTGGTGGTTGTTTCAACATTGTTCCTCCCCAAAGGCAAGCTGACATCAGAGAAAGAAAAAAAGTAATTGTTTGCGAGCATTGTGGAAGAATTTTATCAGATGTTGCTGATGAGGTTGTCCAAGAAGAAGCGAAGCCAAAAAGAAGAGGCAAGGCTACTACAAAGGCTTAATTCACCTGTGAAAAATAAAAGATCTATTGTAAAATGGATAAGCCTAATCGCTTATCCATTTTTTATGTTGTGCCCTATCCAAAAAGCAAATGCACAGACAAATAAGGAGGCTTTAATTTATAAACAGGTACTTCAGCTCAACTTTGAGGCCTCAAGAAAGGCCATTCAAAACACTGAAAAAGAATTATTCCCGTCTTCAGAAATCTACCTAAATAATCTTAATGATGTTTTGGAACTTGTCTTCACCGAAGATGAAGCAAGGTTTGAAGCCTTACAGGTCAACGAGGAAAAAAGGTTAGAAGAACTCAGCCGGCTTGACAAAAGCAGCCCCTATACTGGTTTTCTAGCAGCAGAGATAAAACTACAATGGGCATTCGTCAAGCTTAAATTCAACAAAACTTGGAGTGGCGTATGGAGCTTGAGAAGTGCCTACAAGTTGATCAAAGAGAATATAAAAACACACCCCACCTTTAACCTCAACTACAAGACCATGGGGCTTCTGCATGTTATTTTTGGCGCTGTCCCAGATAATCAACAATGGGTTTTAAGCATTTTGGGATTAGAAGGTGATGTTGCTCTCGGCTTAAAAGAATTAGTACGTATCGATGATCGAGAGAGTCTCTTTAATACGGAAACTAATCTTATCTCAGCGCTCATTCAGTCGTACCTATTAGAAGACCATGCGCATGCATTGGAAAAGTTAAGTTCGAGCCATCAAAAGCAAACCTTAGCAGAGGTTTATGTTTCTTCCCTAGTCTACATGAAAGCCCATAAAGCGGCCAACGCTTCTGTGCTACTTCAACAAGCCATCACAGAAACAAATGACAGAAACCAAGTATTGCCTCTCTTTCATTACTTATTAGCAGAGGGGCAGTTTCAAAAAGGAGATCACCTTTCTGCGAAGAAGAATTATTTACTTTTTCAAAACAATTCCAAAGGGCTTAACCATAAGAAAGATGCGCAAATGAAAATTGCTTTGTGTGATTTTTACCTCGGAAACAAAAAAGAGTTTGAGCAAGGATGGCAATTGGCAAAAACCACCAAAACATCAGACGCAGAAGCCGATAAGAATGCTGAAAAAATATTGGAGCCAAAAGACCTTCCAAATTTTGAACTTTTAAAAATACGATACGCCATCGATGGTGGTTTCTATGCGATGGCGAATAGCTTAATAGAACAAATTGAAAGTTCGCCACTAAGACCCGATGAACAACTTGAACTCGCCTACAGAAAGGCGCGCAATGCCCATTTAAGCGGGCAATTAAAGGAGGCGTCCGGATATTATGAACAGGTCATTAACAACAATCAAAAACTAACAGAGACTTACTTTGTGCCTAATTCCTTTCTTCAAATCGCCTATATCAAACTCACACAGCGCGATACATCAGAGGCCATCATTTATTTTAATAAAGTTTTAGAATTCAAAAGGCATCCTTACAAAAACAGCTTGGACAGTAAAGCTAAAATTGCCTTAGAGACTATAAATTTTGCAGGTGGCTGACCTCATTATATTTATCCAGCACAAACATTTTACCAGTAAAAGTGAGCTCATAAAGCCCTAGGTTATTGTGGACAAAATAATCCATCCCACTGTATGGATAGTTGAGCATAATGGCTAGAAGCAACCTCATTGCACGACCGTGCATACAAATCAAAATTTGCTTTTCCTCTGTCTTAGACATGATATATTGCAAAGCAGTCTTAAGCCGAACCGCCAATTGCTCTGGGCTTTCACCGCCTTCAATTGCTAAATCTGACTCTCCTTTTCTCCATCGACTAATCATATCGAAATAATAGGCATGTTGCTCTTTATTGATCTCCATTCCTTCATGAATACCCCAACTTATTTCATCTAAGCCTGGCAGCTGCTCGTAAACCAAACCTGAATCAATAAATCCTTTCATTGATTGGTGTGTTCGTTTTAAGGTAGACGTGTAAAGCTTATCGAAAGAAAGATGGCCATAGGAAGTAAAAAAGGCATCAGCTTGCGCCCTTCCCATAGCATTCAAACCAGAATCTACTCCCCTTCCTTGCACTATTCCTTTCGAATTAAAGTCTGTCTGTCCGTGGCGAGTAAGGTATATTTTTTTGGTCTTCAATTTTATTCTATTTTTAGCCAATAAAGAGACAAATCTAAAAACTAATTAACAACCATCATGTTTCGACAGGGAGTAAATACCGAAATGGCAAATAAAATCAGCCGCAATACTTTAGTTGAACATTTAGGTATAGAATTCATAGAAATAGGAGAAGATTACTTGAAGGCGAAAATGCCTGTGGATCATCGAACAAAGCAACCTTTGGGCCTACTTCATGGTGGAGCCTCGGTGGTGTTAGCCGAAACTTTAGGTAGTTTTGCGGCACAGTGTTCTGTAAACACAGATGAACAATATTGCGTGGGTTTAGAGATCAACGCAAATCATATAAAATCCGTTAAAGAAGGATGGGTTTATGGAACCGCTAAACCTTTGCATCTTGGTAAAAAAACCCAGATTTGGGAAATAAAGGTGACTAATGAAGAAAACGCATTGGTCTGTATAAGCAGAATTACCATGGCTGTATTGGATAAAAAGTAATTGAATGGGTCAAAATCAAGAGACTGCCTTTCGTATACATGTCAAAAGCAAAGAGTTGTCTCTTGTGCTCAAGTCATTCTTGAGCGCTGCATTCAAACATAATCTTCCGATTACATTCTGGTGCCTACCACATTCAAAATTCATCAATGTGATGACATCCATGAGTCAGGCTATTGCGATAGATAGGCTTGATCTGGAGCATACAAAGAGAGGATTTATTTTCTCCCCCTTCGATCTTGAAAAACAAAAAGCACTTTATATCCAAGGAGACCTTCACTTTACCTTCAACAGGGAGTCCAAAGATCATTTCATCACCACTGAAGTATCCAAAGACGATCGCATTAACGCGTTTTTAAATGATGTTGAGAAATTTAATGCCTCAGCGGATTCTAAATTAAACTATTACACAACAAATAGCCCTCAGAATGCCGAGGCACAGAATTACCAAGAAATTGTAAAAAGAGGCATCCAAGCTATTCGTGAGGGTGATTTTCAGAAAGTAGTCCCTGCTAGAACAACAAGAGTTAGTTTAAAACAGCCGTTCGATATTTCAGAAAAATTCTTAAAGCTTACCGAAGCTTACACTAATGCATTTGTCTCTCTTACCTCAATACCACAAGCAGGTACATGGCTTGGCGCTACACCTGAACTCCTGATGGAAGTAGAACAAGGTGTTTTTAAAACCGTGGCCTTGGCAGGGACTCAACAACGCGATGCCCTAGAAGGTATTAACGAAACTGCTTGGACTCAGAAAGAAATCGAGGAGCAAGCCATGGTAAGCAGGTATATCGTGGACTGTTTTAAGAAGATAAGACTCAGAGACTTTAAAGAAAAAGGACCTAGAACAATAGTCGCTGGTGACTTACTTCACCTTAAAACTGAGTTTGAAGTCAACATGAAGGAAACAAATTTCCCAGAGCTAGGCACTGTCATGTTAGAGCTACTCCACCCTACTTCTGCAGTGGCAGGAATGCCTAAGGCTCCGGCATTAGCCTTCCTTCAAAAGAATGAAGGTTTCGACAGGTCGTTTTACAGTGGTTTTTTAGGCCCAATTCAGGTAGAGGACAAAAGTAGCCTATTTGTTAACCTGCGTTGTATGCAAGTATTGAAAAACGAAGCCATTCTCTATGCGGGTGCAGGTGTTACTGAAGATTCTAACCCAGAAAAGGAGCTCGAAGAAACAAGACTTAAATTCAATACTATCCTCAACATATTGAATTCAGGCCATTGATACTCCAGCACATTTACGATATCGCCTCTGTTTGTGCCGGACATGGCATCGATACGGCCATCATTTCGCCAGGATCGAGATCAGCAGCCTTAACACTCGCATTTGTCAGGCATCCAGAAATATCTACTAAAGTGATTCCAGACGAACGATCTGCCGCTTTTATCGCTATTGGTATCGCACAGCAAAAGAAAAAAACTGTTGCCCTTATCTGTACTTCAGGTTCAGCCGCATACAATTATGCGCCAGCCATTGCAGAAGCTTATTACCAGGGGATCCCCTTGTTGATTTTAACTGCTGATAGGCCCCCTGAATGGGTGAATCAATACGATGGTCAAACAATTCAACAATCAAGTATTTATGGAAAGCATGTGCTTTCAAGTTTTGACTTACCCGTAGAGGCCAACCATAAAGATGCAAAATGGCACTGCAATAGAATTATGAATGAAGCCGCTATTTTAGCGGAGCATAAAAAAGGACCTGTACATGTGAACGTACCCATGAGAGAACCTTTTTATCCAGAAAGTAATGAGCTTATTAGTTTCCCTGAAGTCAGGTTAATTAAGCCTCAATTTTCAAACTCAAATTTAAATAGAAACGACTGGATTAAGCTCAGTTCCATTTGGCAAAAGCACAGTAGAAAAGCGATTGTGATCGGGCAAATGGATTTTGATAAAGGATTACAAAATGCGCTTTATCGCTTTGCCGAAAAAGCTGGAATACCCGTCATTGCAGAT
>JBLIES010000015.1:0-32529 GCA_047633135.1 Roseivirga sp. | reverse complement strand
TTGCAAGTCGAGCTACCATTACGAAAAAAAGAAAAAGGAAAAATACACCCTCTTTCAGCAAATAGACCTTCAGCTCAAGCAAAACCGAAAGCTCCTCAAGCACTACAACCAAGCGGGCAAAGCCACTATCAGAAAAGAGACCTTGATCAATGCGGGTTTTGACCCAAAATTCTTCACCCACTACTGGAAAAATAATAAAGGCGAGGTCTACTTATTCTGTTACGACTATGGCTACCTAACTCTTACCGAAAACAGCCGAACAAAGTACGTCTTGGTCAAATGGCAAGACTATATGGAGCGTAGCATATAGCTAGATGAATGAGTTAATCTGCTCCGCTGGATTTACTTGCTTCGCTGCGTGAGATCGCTGCGCTAATAAGTAACCTTGCCTTGCAAGAAGATATGTGTGGAAGTAATTAAAAATAAAATCCCAACGTTGAGGCGTTGGGATTTTATTTTGGGTTCAGGTAGCGTCCTAGCCGCTTGGGGGCATTAGGGCCTGTCAGTTTTTCTACTATTTATTCGGGTGCTTCTCCTGCATTTTTCCGAACACAGTGCGCAGTGCCGCTTGCATTTTATTGATGGCATCGCTCAGTGCCTTGTGCATCGTATCGTTTTTGCTCTCTACCAGGACGGGCTGCAGCCCCTGTACCCGTGCTTCTATCTTGCACTGAATATCGTCTACCCCGCCTTTTTCGGCGTTTTGATCGGTAATGTGGACCTCTACTCGGGTTATTTTTTCGGCAAAGTGTGTGAAGCCAGATTCTATTTTTTCCGTTACATAGGTTTCCATGTTTTCGGTACTTTCAATGTTTCTGTCGGTGTTTACCTGTATTGTCATATTGCTTTGTATTGGTGTCTGTGTATGGTGTATGTGGCTTATGCCAATGCTGCATGTGTCCCAAAGGGGTGGGTGTCTGCTGGGCGAAACGCTCTTGCTTTTCTCCCCCATTCAGTTCAATCCCGCGGGTACATACAAGGAACAAAATTAAGGGAAAGAACTACATTTAAAAATGCGCAATTTTCAAGCCATTATTCGCCGTGCCTGTTCTTCATTTAGCCATGCGCACAAAGTCCTCTAGCAGCCCTAGATGGCCGGGCAAGTGCCGTATTGTCCGCTTTTCTGCGGTGCCTTGCCACTGCATGCCCTATTACTGACCAATGGGTTTACGGCACCAGGCGGCGTGTAGTTGAGGTTTTGGGAAGAGTGCGTAACATAGGTCACCATTCATACTTCCCTATTGAGCACCCAATTGTTTTCCTTTTTAAGGTCTTCTCCATTTTAATCGAATGCGACGAGCTGGACCATTCGCCCATCTGGCTGCCCTTGCCAAAAGAGGACACCCCTTTTTTTTCTAGTCTACCTCATTGCTGGCATTCGGCGACAGCCACTCCAGCAGCTATTCGGGCTGGGCCGCGGCTTGCTGATACAGTTCAGTATCGTTCAGCATATACTCCAATATGGGACGGCACTTATTCTTGCAAGCAGGATAAAACACTTTGTGTGCTCTTTCTTTGTTCTTGGGAGAGTTTCCCCACCAAAACTCGGCAAGCGCAATTGGTTTTAGGCCCTGTTCAAATGCATATTGCAGCAATTTGGGCGCGGCGCACTCTCCAGCCGCCGAGGGGGGCTTTCCATGGGATGAGTTTTGGAATACCTCCACTATATTCTGCTCCTCGCCCAGGATATTTAGGAACTGATAATGGCTGAAGAGCTGCTCTTGCAAGGCCACTGATTTTTGCCTTCGCTTTTCCTTCAGGGTCTTAATCTCAGATTCATCAAGGGCCTTTTCAATCTCGCCCGTGATCTCGGACAAGGCTATCATGCCTTTGTCAATGAAGAAGTCGTCAGCAGCATCATCGAAAATGGAAGGGACGAATTGCCGACAGGTGGCATCTTTGGGCGTCCGCCCCGAGTTGGTTCCCAAATAGCCATAGGTCTGGTCTTCTCGTTGCACCACCAGTACGCCAAACATTTTCCCTTTTTGAATTCGGTAGTCATACTCCCACCCTTCCGATTCTGCTTCAATAAGTATTTGGAATTCACCCGCAGCTACTCGAGCTATTTCGGGAATCTGCGTTCCAAACGGGTTGTTGAGTGCCCGTGGGAGGGTGATTTTCGAGATGTCCGATTTAAAATCAAAAATAAGTTGCTTGTCCATGGCCCCCTACTATTCAATTGCTTGCGGCAATGATTTTCTGAGCCGTTGCATTCGCTGCACTCACTGCCCCGTCCATATAGCCAGGATGCGCCAGTGCCGATTCGGCGCTCGACACCAGCAGCTTTTCGTTGCAGTAAGTCTCGCGAAAAACGGGATTGCCATTGTTTTGGTGCGGATAAAGCGCCACATCAGATGCCGCAAAGGTGCTCTCTTCCCTACTCCACACGCATTCCTCGTAGTCCACAAAGGCTGCTGCTTTTGCACCAAACACCTTTTTGAGCTGCTGCATCACGCTCATGCGCCTTTCGGCAATGCCCAGCTGCTGAAAGGAAGCATTGACGAAACCACCCAGTGCGTACTTGGATCTTTCGTGGTTGGACTGGTCGTACAATTCGCTGATGGGGCCCGCATTGCTAAAGAACGTTCCCGATAGATTTTCTTGTTGCCAAAAGGGTTCCTTGTACGTCAAGGCCACTTTTATGGAGTCCTCCATCCACGTTTGGGTTTGCCGCGCCGTGTCCACCAAATTGCTGGGCAGTGGCGGCTCAAACAAGATGTTCTTGGCCCACAATTTTGGCGGAAGCGACAAAACAACTCGGCTGCTTTCAAAGACCTCTTGGGCAATAACCTGAACGGCATGACTGCCGAAACAGATTTCCCTAACCGATTGATTGAGAAAGACTTCGCTTTCATCCATTTTTTGGTGCAAGGTGTTGATGAGGTGAGATGTGCCCCCCGAGATTCTGTAGCTCGGCGGCTGATTGGGCATCTGAATAGCCTCTGCAGGCGATGTAGAGAAAGGCTGAAAGAATGCCGTGCCTTCCATGTACTGCTCAAAGCGGTCTATTTCCAATTCATCCAAGAGGGCTTTGAGGTGCTGGTGCTGGTTGCTAAACCAAGTTGCGCCCATTTCTACGGGCGTGCCGTCCTGACTCCATACCGTGTGGATTCTTCCCCCAACTCTGGCCCTGGCCTCGACAACCCTAAACGGAATGCCCGCAGCTTTTAGGCGAAAAGCCGTCAAAAGACCTGATAAACCTGCTCCAATTATTGTGGTCATAGTTTTTAAATGTCTTGTCGGCTAACATACCGATAAACCCCGGTTAATGATCCTTAACATCCCTGCACATGCTGTGTTTAATTAAATGGGATTGAAGGATCTTCAACGCTTCAGCTCTTTTGAGCGCTCTCCCTGCTTTCTCAAAATGAATAAATCCCAGAGCTATAGTTCTGGGATTTAGAAATAGTATCGGGATTTCACTCATCTATGAAAGGCGAAGAATCTGTTTTTAATAGTTAATCCACGCAAAGACCATTGCAATTGTAAATATTAAAAGCTCCACATGCTTTTTTCACCACTTTACAGCTTCCCAATTTGCATGTATCATTGATGTGACATTCAAGATCAAGTCCGTGGGTCGTGCAATCACAATTGGGGAGTGCAGCTGCTGCACCTTCAATTATTCCTATAGTTTCGATAGATTCACCTAAAGTGGTGAATATAGACAGTACATGCATGAGATCATTGCCGTAAACTTCAAGGGCTTGAGCGTGCGTGTTGTCCACAAAAAATTGCGTCTGAGCAGATACAGCGGTATCGGTATACATAGACAATTGCAGACCTTCATAGGCTGATGAAAGCAGTTCTGATTCTTCCGTAGTTTCAGCAGATTCCATCAGTTCTTGCAATCGATCTTTCCATAGTGCATAGGTGTAATGAGCGGGCAATGATCCGATAATTGCTCTTCGGTCAGTTGGATTCAGCGCGGCGATGGATGACCTCAGCGTGCTGATGGCCGTTGCCTCGACGGGCTTCTCTACTGGTTTTTCCACAACAACAGGTTTCTCAGTTGTTTTAGGATCATCATTCTTGCAAGCGGTTAAAATGAATGCCACCGAGAGCAGAACTAAAAGCGATTTGGTAATGGTTGGGTAATTCATAATAAGGGGGTGTTAGGTGTTCATGTAGAACGGTTTACAACTCAATGTAGTAATTTAGAGCCAGAGAGTGGTAATCCAATACCCTTGTTAATGAATGAGCTATCTCAAATAATCTGTAATGAGTTGATGATTTTGGTTTTCGCCGAACCGATTCTCCATTTGCCCTAAAAATGAAAAAGCCTGTCTATTAGACAGGCTTTTCAATTGCAAATAAGTTAAATAGGGAATGATTAAAGTACCTTCACGTTTACTGCGTTCAGTCCTTTTTCACCTTCCTCTAAGTCGTAGCTTACTTTGTCACCTTCTCTGATGTCTTCAGATAATGCAGACTGGTGTACAAATGCGTCTTTACCACCATCTTCTGGAGTGATAAAACCAAATCCTTTTGCGTTGTTAAAAAACTTTACTGTTCCTTGACTCATAATATTAGTTCATTAATTAAGCACCAAAGATAATTATTTATCGGTATGGTAGATAACAACTTGGCCATTTTACATGATAGGTAGCGTGGTGGTTTGCAGCAGCCTCTGAATTCTCATTATTAAGTGGTGTCGTTTTGCCTCGCCTGTCATGGCGCTCAGCTCCCGTCCTTAGCGGGTCACATTCATTTATAATCCCTCTGGACTATTTGCTTTATTCCCTCCAAGTAGGGCGTTGGCTTGGTGTCAAATCGAACTTCAAACTTTTTGCTAATGAATACATAATGTCGATCATGCTGATACAGCGTCTCCACCATTTCTTTCATGAGGGGCGCAAACAGCCCCATCGCACGTAAGAGGAGCATTGCGGGAGCAATCGCGCGAGTTCAACTCCAATGGTGCCTCCAGCACCTAGTATGGTTTGCATCATGTTATTTTATTGCAGTTCATTTCCATCCCCACAAAATTGAACAGTCTTCCCTCGTGCTGTTTAAAATAAATAAAAAGGTTTTAGGTCGACCGGCATGGCTATGAAATGTATCCCGAAGGGGTTGCCATATGCAGATTGTTGGGCGTTTGTTTTTTATTCTTTTTCAGTTTTTTTTCGGATTGTAGTTTTTAAAGTCGGGGTGTTCTTGAAATTGCCAAACAAATTTGTACCCTGTCGTCATTATGTCCATCTCTCAAGGCCTTTTTATATTAATCATGTTGGTGCTGTCACTTGCGATAAGAAATGTTCCTGCCGTAATTAATCCACTTAATATCAAGAGAATAATTGTCAAAACCTTGTGTACATTAATTCTCTTCAAAAAGCGATTAATGCAGTAAGTTAATAGAAACCAAAAGATAAAATAGGTTAATAAGTCAATCAGGAATTCAGCCATGAATATTTGAAGGGACATTGATGTATGCCAGCCTTCACAAACGAATGGCAATGGAAATCCTGTCATCATGGTGTCTCGTGCGGCAACGGGCAAAACGTACCACCATTTCGTGAAAGTCGCAAACGACATAAGAGTCAATGGTAGCATCAATTTCCAGGTCAAGTTTTTCACTGTTCTATCCGTCTGTTTTAAATGACGCCCAACATCTGCATAAACCACACGATCTAGCCCTTTATTGTTTTTAGCCCTCTTATACGGCAGATAAACCCAATAGACTATCATACCTATAGCGTTTATCCGCTTTATAGAGTCAATCGTTTTGCTCTTTTAGTTCTCCCCAAATTCAATCGAGTCGCAACAGCTGCACTATTAACGTTAGCTTTTGCGTGAGAACTAAAGTAAGTCCTGTAATAACTAGGGTGATGGGAAGAGGTGGAAATGTTTTGTCTTGAAATTCGGCTTAACGCGGGATTGCGGCCTAGTGCAGCTCCCTCATGCCGCGAAGCAAATCGAAGATCGTGCATGACAGGGACACAGCGCAGCTGATGTTTACCGCAAGAATAAAAATTTATCCCTCCGAGGGCGTAGAACTTTCCTGAATTCAATATTTAATTGAAGCTACCCTGCGCCTGCAGACCTCTCGTGCTCATTGGCGCTACCGCTCTTATGATGGCTAAATCGCTCATTTTATTCAGTTATCACTAGAAGTTGCCTTTGAAATAGAGCTTTCGAAACACAGCGAGCTGTGAGTTAAAAATGGGCCGTGTTTTTCTTGATTTTTTTTTTATTTATTAAGCTTTTGATTCCTTAACAGCGAATCACTGTGTTTATGGTCTTTTGAAATTCAACCGCTTATCAATCTTACGCTTTTTGGTAGTAACCAATTTCATGACATCCATTAAGGATGGGTCATTGGTCTTTTTGTAAAATTCATTGATACTTAATATTATTGATTTGGCCTCTCTTGAAGCAGAGACACGGTCGCTAGTGCTCATTTTGCCCATGCTTCTTTTTTCAAAACCTAACGCTTTCGCTATTGCTTCCTCTCTTGCTTTCATAATTCTTTCTTTTCAATTTTAGGAAATTCCTTCCTTACTCTCTGTAATATAGTACAAATAATAATGCTTATGTTGTCCGTAATAAGCATAAACATTATTAATGGTAATATGTATTTGCAATTTGTCTATATTCAATTGAATCAAACAGTTTTAATTCCTCTAATTCACTGATCTAATAACCATTGATAGCTATACATTGTTCTGGAAAGTCGTCATTTTCCGTTAATGCAATACAACAAGCACAAGGCAATCGTCTATTTTCCAAATGTAGATAGTTTAGCTCGGCCATTCAAATAAAAGATTCGCTGGTAGTTGAAGTCTCACCGAAACTAAAGAGAATAACCTGTTCTTGATCCAAGCGAACGCCATTGGTCAAATTGGCGCCATTGACGGGTGTGATTTGATCGTTGACCAAACGGGCGAAAGAGATTTGAAGGCACCATGGACTTGTCGAAAAGCACTGCTCTCGGAACAAGCTGACTAGCGAATTCTTCGATATAGACTATGTAGGACATACCCGATCAATAATCGGTCAAGGGAAGCGGTGGATTTTGAAACAACTCGGTAAAAAGAAGAAAGGCAGGTAATTGCCGCCCTTCCTGCATCTGCCATTTTGAATGTCTAATATCTCACGATCATTTTAGTGCTTTAATTAAAGCATGGTTCTTACAGATGTCAGAGATTGCTTTTAACACCTATAAATAGGATTCACAAGTCGCCTACGCTAAGTCTTGGCTATTGTCGACTTCGCTCGAATGCACCCGCTCGGATAGCGTGACAGCTTTTTAGACACTAAATGGTTTGTGAGACGCCGCAGAGTTGCAAAGCCAGCGGAGCAAGTACCAAAGGTCCCTTGCTGCCGAAGGCCCCGCTGATGCGTGTCGAAAATGGGGGGAGTACTCCCGACGAAGGAGATCAGCGAAATTAGTTGATTCGCAGCTATTACTCTGGCTCGAAAAAATCATAAAAAAACCCGCTGAATCATCTAGGATTCAACGGGTTTTTTATTTAGTCTTATACTGTGTGCTCGCTTCTCAGTTCAACCGATAAGATCAAACGCTATTGAATTAGATTCATATTAATTACGCCGACATTCGCAGTTTGGTTTGCAGTAACGATTATGGGCACAAGATTTGACCACGCGATTGCGGGGTTTGTTCCAAAGTGTCCTTCAATATCACCAAAAGAGAAATCTCCACTGCCGTCTATATCTTTCCAGATTTCTAGACGATATACTTGCGGTGAAACGTTGGGGATAGTAAATGATACATTAGCACCAGAGCCAGTTACTGCAACTGTTCGCAATGGGGAATTATCTGCCCAAGATTGTTCACCCGATGAATCGTTAAGATAAAGACGCACAACCGAGTTACTTAAATCGAAGGAAGAACCAGGGGGCAATAGAGCGGTACCGACAATCTGAGTTGGCATAGGACCCACAGCAGTTACCGTTAAAGATCCATTGGCCGAAACTGATCCACCTCTTCCGTCTGTTACCGTTACAGTAACCTGATATGATCCAGCAGTGCTTGGTGCTGTCCAAGATACTGAAGCACCAGATCCATTTACGGCTCCACCATTGGCAGAATAGGCATAAGTAAGCACATCACCATTTGCATCAGCTGCGGTTACCGTAATCTGCGCAGTCCCGCCAGGGGCGACACTTGTTGGGTTGACAGATACAGTGGCAGTGGGGGCAATATTTGCCGGTGCTGCTGCCGGTGGAGTATCGTCATCCTTTGAACACCCTGTGATTACAAAAGTTAATGCCAGGGCGACAAAAAGTCCAGTTCTTAAAAATTTTAGCTTCATAATCATTTGAGTTGAGTTATTTTAAATTTTGCCTGATCTTGATTTCTTGTTGATTCAGGGCGCAAAAATAGAGTCAGTTAAACCAAGTAACAATAGGGTCTAGGCCTTAAATTTAATAGGGTCTAGACCCTATTGACATGGGTAATACGGTGTCCTTTTCGCTCTAATGACACTGAGCGCTCAATGACAAATTGGTTAGGCTGCTAAAGACTGGAGCACATAGACACTGATGAGCCCATCCGTTTATTCCATGCAGTGCGGGAAGCAGGTTTTGACAAAATTCAAAAAATCAGGTCGGAATCATCCTCGACTTACCTCTGCTTAAGCAGAAAGCATTGTCATTCCCTTATCGACTAATGGTTCATATACGCTTGGCGCTCATGCACTATCGATACATTCTGTGCAAACAACAAAACCTCATTTCGAAGAGATGACGGAATGGGCCATTCCAGTAGTGTTAAGAAGAGTATCGTGATAATATCAGGTGCAGTTGGACAAGCAAATATTTTTTTTTCATTTAGGTAAACTTTGGCTTAATTGAGCTGTTAGAGCGCGTCAAGCTAAGCGCTTACTTAAGCAATAATAGAATGCTTGTTTCCAATCAGATATTCAAAGAACTTGAAGCTTCCTAAAAATGGGTGCTCGCAAGGAAAAGGAATCTATATGATTACGCTATCATTGGCCACCTGATGTAAAAAACCTATTTAATGAAAATCTTTCTACTCTCCCTGTATGTCATTTCTGCCATTCCCGTTTTATCTCAAGTTAGTGAGGTCGATTCGTTGAGTTCCCTTATTAGGGCTTGCCAGCCAATGGATGGAGATAGTTGTCAAGCGATTGTTCAAGATATACTAGAGTCAGTTAAAGATAATTCTGATGAACAATTGTATCCAGAAGTGTTGAATTCTGCAGGATTAGCTTACTTTGACAACGGTGACCTTGAAAAAGCAGAGCAGCTGCTATTAGAAGCGAAAACAATAAGTGATTCTTTAGGTGCAACTCTTCTGATGGCTAATGCAAATAGACTATTGGGAATGATTGCGCGAAACAAAGGTGACTTTGAGCAATCGCTTACTTATTATTTTAATGCCGCAAAAATTTGGGGAGAAAGCGGAGACAAATCGGAATTGGCAGAAGTATATCTGGGCATTAGTAGCGTTTTTTATGATACCGATAGGCTAAATAAATCTCAATATTATGATAACCTAGTTATGGACATCGCGGAGGATTTGAATGATAATAGCTTGCGCTTGAAAGCGGGCGCTCATATTGCCCTTAGCTCAATGAGCTATGGAATTAATTATTACCTCCAAAATCAACAGGACACTCTAAATCTTCAAAAAAACCTGGATACCCTAGATTTTTATTTTAAAAAATCAGAAGTTGAATATTATGAAGGCTTAGATTTAGCCAGAAAAATAGGAGAACAAGAAGTTGAACTAAGCCTTTTGAATAATTTAGTCGCCTTGACCATGAATATGGAGAATAACGAGAAGGCGTTAAAATTGGCTAAAGAATCAGAATTACTTGCCGAAGCTGTGGGCGTTGTAGACTTGATTATTCAAAGTAAAGTTAATATTGGAAGTGCCTATCGGAGAATGGGGAAGCTAGATATGGCTGCAAAGTATGGAGAAGAGAGTCTTTCATTGGCAAAGAAACATGGCTTTGAAAGAAAAGAATATATAGCAAATAGAACGTTGTATGAATTGTACAAAACAATGGGAAATTACAGCCAGGCCAATTTAGTTCTTGAAGAGATAAGGATCTATGATAAAGCAGTTGGAGACATTGAACGCAATAGAGACATCGCTGAATTGGAGTCTAAATATCAAAACACTAAAAAGGAAAAAAAAATCCTTCTTCAGAGTAATAGTATTCTAGAATTGGCAGCAGAGAATGTGCGTATAGAAAAGCAGCGGGAATATATCTTAGGCGGAAGTGCCGGTTTATTATTCCTCGGGTTCTTTGGGTTTCAATTCAATCGTATCAAAAAAGATCGGAATGACAAGATGGCCTTTGCGGAAGCGCTAATTTATACCCAAGAGGAGGAACGGAAGCGCATAGGACGCGACCTTCATGACGGAATTGGGCAATCTCTTCTCTTGATTAAAAAACAGGTGCTCGCTACAAAGGAGACGACAGAAGAAAATCGGAAATTGATTACAGAAACGTTGGAGGAAGTGCGGTCTATTTCTCGCGATCTTCACCCCTTTCAATTGAAGCAATTCGGACTTACTGCCGCCCTGAAAGATATGCTCTCCAGAGTAGAGAAGTCAAGCAGTCTATTTATTAGTAAAGAGCTTCCAGACCTAGATGGACTCCTAACGGAGAAGTCGGAAATTCATGTCTACCGAACCATTCAAGAGGCACTGAATAACGCGGTGAAACATGCCCAGGCAACGGCTGTGAGAATATCGTGTGACATAAGTGAGCGTGAAATAGTCATCACTGTCAAAGACAATGGAATCGGATTCGAGAATAAGAAAAAAAATGCACCCACTAAAAGTCTAGGACTTCGCACCATGTCAGAGCGCATGGCATCTATTGGCGGAAAACTAATGGTAGCGTCAGTCCTATCGAAGGGAACTACCCTTGCATTGCACATTCCAAAAATCTGATTGCGATCTCATTAGGAAATAAAACCATGGCGATACGCGTATACAATGCTGATGACCACCCCATACTCAGGAAGGGAATTACAGACTTGATTCAGGAAGCTGCCGAACTGGAATGGGTCGGAAGCGCAAAAGATGGAAAGAAGGCACTGAAAGAGATCCGTAGCTTGGCTCCAGATATAGCTGTTCTGGATATCGAGATGCCATACCATACGGGATTGGATGTGGCGGAGACTCTGTTAAAAGAGGGGCTCGAGACCCACTTCGTCGTGCTCACGCTTTACAAGGAAGAAGAGTTGCTGAATAAAGCACTCAAGGTGGGTGTCAAGGGATATCTGCTAAAGGAAAGTAGCGAGCGAGATATCCTAGCGTGCATTCATGCTGTAGCCGAAGGCCGGTTGTATGTGGATCCTTCGCTTACGCAATATCTCGCTTTGCAGAAAAGGGATAAAGGAGACGTCTTTGCCAATCTTTCAGATCACGAGATTGATATCCTCAGGCTCATCTCTCGTCAGAAGACGAGTGCAGAAATAGCGGATATGCTTTTCATAAGTCCCAAGACCGTCGCCAATCATCGATCTCATATCAGTAAGAAGTTAAACCTTGCTGGAGTGCAAAATGGGCTTTTGAAATGGGCGATAGAGCACAAAGAGAGCTTGGACTGAAGATTGGTCAATCTCTTTTTAAGACGGCAGCTGCTTATTCCTAACAAAGAAGGATGTGCTAGGTTAACAGCTGGATAACGCTCAGTATAAGATGTCGTAGCTGACGGCAGGAAGCTATGCATTCTTACATAATGTTGTACAGCGTATTTATTTAAATTTCAACGGCAAATTCAATTCCGATTTTACTGGTCTCCCCTTGTAAGTCGCAGGATACCATTCTGTCATCAATGCTTTGTTCATTTTCAGCCGCTTGAGTATCTCGAGTGATCTCATCGGTTCCCAAATTGCCATACTCTCCTTGTCTACGTGTCCGTTTTCATCTATGAAAATTTCAAGTGTGACAAAGCTTTTCAGCTGTTCCGTTGATTCAGTTCTATCAATTTCAAATTCTTTCAATAGTGCCTTCAATGCATCAGTGCCAAACTTGAATTCAGCAAAATCACCTGGCATCAGATAAACACCCGAACTATCTTTAACACCCATCATAATTTCGTTCTTATCAATAATCCAATCCCTTCCTTTTTCTTTCTCTTTTTCAGAATAGAGCTTGAATTTTCCATTGAAGATCCTGTAGGCGGTGGTATCTTTCGCCCCTTTCTTTCTAAGCTGTTTTCCTGCGAAATAATCTTCCCTAATTTGAAGAGTGTAATGTGCTGTAATCAATTCCGATTTGAATGGGTTTTCACTCATCGACAGAACTACCTTTTCTTCGGTGTAATCCAATTCTGATCCGTCAATCATATCCGTCCATTCTTGATATTCGGCTTCTATTATTCCCAAATCAGAAGATAATAAGAACTTTACTTCGTGCCCTGTAAAACCATCGTTAAAGGTGTTCGTAATCTTTAGAGTTTGTTCGTCCCCTAAAATAGATACAGCAGTATCAAGAAGTTCAGCCATATCGCTTGCCACGAAATAGTCATGAGGGAAATATGTATTGTCCAATTCATAGACATACTGATAAGTCAAAGCAGCGCGCCCCATTTGCCCGAACAGAGATTGCCCCGAGAATATTAGAAGTCCGATTAATATGTTTGGTAGACTGTTCATTTTAATGCTGCACAACATCTGGATAAACCACATAAAGAACCCGCTTAAAGCGTTTATCCCTTTTATGAATTCGATGTGTTGTTTCATCTTGGCTAGCATTTGATTTATCCTCCACTGAAGCTATTCCATGCTTTCATCGCACTGTTCCCTTAAATATAACCTGAACCGCCTTGCTCCTATGCCTCTGGGGTAAATTGGCTGCGGGGCGTGAGGTCGATGCGCTAAGTTACCACCCTGCTTTGCAAGATCTCCGACCTGCGTCCTTTATTCCCATCACATCTTTAATTGCCCCACTTTCCAATCGGCTTTGGTTCATTACCAAATTTAACGAAGCCATTCAAAATCCAAAAACTCTGATGAAAATAATGGACAAATAGGCCCATGCTGCATTTCTTAGTTTTGCCGAAAGGCTGCCGTAAACTGCTACCAAAGATTTGGAATTGATGCCAACTTTAGTGACTTCAGGAGGGATGTAAAACACTTTAGCCGCGAGACATCTTTCATCGCATTACTCTAAATAAAAGTTTCACAGTGTTTTACAACTGTTTTTCTGTTCATAGCGCCGAAGATTTTTTGTCAGAATGTACCCTCTTCATTGGAACTAAAAACTTGCAGTCAATGCTCTAAATACATCTTGCAGTTTTCCCACGCACCTATCATGTTTGGTTCATCTCCTATCATACAAAACAAAAAACACGGTTACTATCAGTCCCAAATTAATCGAGATTCACGACTTTGAGACTATTGCATAAAGAACAAAGATTCTTTGGTTTGAGCTATTCACTATACCTGCTTCCAATTACGTTTACGCAAAAAAATAATATTGTAGCAAATTTCTGTATACATTGTTAAATTCTAGACGTATCTCTTGGTTTTGTATCCTTCCGGTAAGTAAGAAGGGCATCTCTAGTCAAAACGGGTGCACTCTAAAGCATTTATACAACATAGCTATTGAGTACACATTTTTACTGTTCAGAATTAAGGAGCTGAATGGAACTTAGCACGTCATTCTATGGTCGTTAGGATCAACGATGGATGGTGTGTCCAAATTTGAGAATTAGTACAAACAGAAAAATTATTGGCATGATTTTAACACAAAGCAGAGTTAAAAATCTAATGGTGTCTTTGATGCTTCTATTTATAATGAATGGATGCTCATCAATCAAAGAACCAAAAATGAAGATTAAAAGAGCATCTTTCAGCCGCTGCATTTACCCCGTCGACCAGCGGAATGTGTGCTGGGATGTAAGGGCCTTTGTAGACGTAGGATCTCCTACAAAAGATGAAGAATTTCTTATCTCCTTGAATTTGGTCATTGAAGACCATGAAGAGATAGGGCCTTATCCCAGAATCTTTAAATTGCAGAAGATTCAAGTCTTTTTCGGCACTGATAAAGTATATCAAGGTAAAGATTTTGACCATCAGGACTGGCTAGGTCCAGCCGTTGGCAGCAGCAGCAATATGCTGCGCTTAAGTAAAGAAAAAATTGGGGAGGGCAATCTTAGCGTAATGTTGTGGGTAAAAGATGACAAAGAAAGACAGTATAAATGCGAAGTGGAAGAAGTAAAGATAGGCAAGATCTAGTCTTGGAAACAACTGCTCGTGCTCAGAGAAAAAGGGAAAGTAAAACGAGTTATTTCTTTTTTTAACTCTACACCCATTTTATGAGTCTCATAACCCATTCTTTATTGTACAACAGTTTAACTGTGCGCATATGCTATTCTCTCTAGGCAAATTGGTATTAATAGATTCCTTTGCGGTAAGCGTAAACAATATCGCCTTTAAGATGCAAGACACATCTTTCACTGCCATTCAAAAGCTGCACTTCCATGCCTCATTGCAGGCTACGAGATCGGCTGCCTCGCTTACGCTCACACATGTCACTAAACGCAGCACATTAAAAGATGAGGAAGTATCGCAAATCTGGAACTTGGCCATTCGAGCAGCGGAAAAGACTAAAGTAAGCGAAGTGCCCGATTACCTTTATGATAAAGCAAAATATTGGAATGATCCCTTCAACTGGCTCAGCGAGACCGATGACTTGAAAATGCTAGATAGGCTGAAAATGCTGGAGAAGTCTTGCGTTCAAATTCTCGAAAAACTAACCTAGCCAGAGATGCGCCATTCTCGCCCACATGGTACTTAACAGTATTGCTTTTTCTCCATGGCGCGAAAAAATAGACGCTGCCCTGCATTTCAACCAACATAAAACAACCTAAGATTTGCCTGCGGAAGGGTTGCAACTTACCAAAGGCTACTCGTGCCGAGTAGCAAGTAACCCGAGCGAAGCTAGTGGCCTAAAATTCCTGCTCTAGTACTGCCTAAATGCTTGTATCTCCGATTTTAAGGTGTACACTCTTCTTCTTTCTATATAGACTAAAACCCATTAGACCGATGGCAATACTGAACTTAGAAGAAGATGCGCCTTCAAATCATGCGCAGGCAATGGCAACACATTTCCAGTCGGAATTGGATGAGAGTAACAATGCATCCACGATAACCATGGATAACGATAAAGCCAAGGGATTTATCAGTTCCTATCGTGTTCTCAACGGTCTAACCGTGTGGATTTATAATGTGACTTTCTTGTCCGACTTTAATGTCGACTTTGGACTCTCTGAGGATAGAACGTGCTATTTCAGTTACAATGTAAAAGGTCATTTTCTTCATCGATTTAGTGGCCAGAAGGAATTTGCGGATATGCTGCAGAACCAGAATATGATCGTAATAGGTAGTCCTGAAAACTCAGCAGAGGTAATCTTTCCCTCGAATGTTAAGCTCGAAATAGCCCTATTAATTATCGATAACAACTTATTGGAAAGCCTCGAAACGAGGGATGAAAAAAGACTGCACTCAGAGATTCAGGAATTATTTAAAGAAATACCGAAAAATCGCTCTTACAGATATCTAGGCGAAATTGATAGCGAAATTGGAAAATATGCGTCAATCGTTTGCGCGAATAATGAAGTGACTATAGCCGCGGCTCTTCTTGCAGAGGGTGCCGTGCTCAACATGTTGGCCACTCAACTGAAGTCGTACATGGATGTCAACCACGAAGCGGGCTTGCGTTATGAGCTTACCAAATTCGAACTCTCCAAAATCACCTCGTTAGGCACCTATGTGATAGAACATCCCGAAGAAAAAATAACGGCTCTAGTATTGAGTAGAGTCTTTAACTTAAGCGTCAAAAAGCTGCAGATCGGTGTAAAGCAACTTTATGGCGAAACCATAGCGCGCTACATTTTAAATGTGCGCTTAGGCCATGCCAAGTATTTGTTCCTTAATACAGATTGCAATGTATCAGAGGTTTGCTACAGAGTAGGACTGACCAATGAAAGTCATTTCTGTAGGGTTTTTAGGCAGAGATTTGGAATTACCCCTGGTGCGTACAAAAAAAAATATTAGCGAACAACAACTAAGAAACCCGTTTTGAGTTTGACTGGGGTGCAGTTCGGTATTCCTTAACAATGCTCAATAAATTGTACGGCAGGTCTATAATGGCAGCATCATACCATTTGTCCATGTCTTTTATGTCGGCGCGATAGACAGGGGCGGTATAGTTGAAGTGAGCCAGGTTTTCTCGCCCATCGGCGCAGATCTTCCAGTTAATGTCGCAACCTTCTATGTGGTTCCCAGCAAAACAGGCCTCTAACATGATGGTGCCTACACCGTAACAGGCATCGAGTAACCTCTTCTCTTTTTTGCCTTTGCGGCAATGATCACCAGCGATTTGGCAATGCTACAGCTGATTGAATTGCTGTAGGATCGCGGTTTTTGCTTGTGGTTGTGCCAATCGAAACTGTTCTTAATCAGCTCCCCAAAAAACCAAGTACCCTCATGGTAGCATATGGCGTACGTTAAGGTAGGGCTGTAATAATCGGAAATGCCTTCGATACTGAAGCGGATGCCTTTTAACTTAGCGAGCCTTTCTGCATACCCCGTTGTATCGCCATCAAAACCACGTATTCCACTTTGAAACCTTCAACACATATCCCTTCTTTTTTGATTTGATTTAAAAGTGTGGGATAGTCTTTAGAAAAGGAGATGATACCCAGCCTTTTCTTGATAAAAGCACTGCTTCAAGGAATTGCTTTAATAGCGGAAAAAAAGCAACTTGTCCTTTTCTTCCACCTTAAAAATAGTCCTCGACTCGAGCTTGCATAATGCGCTTTCATTCTTGTCGTACCCAAAGGAATAGATGTATTTCTTTATTTGCATATTTTTTTGTCCTTGCGAAATCACACAACCATGACAAGCAAGGCATTTCCGAAGTATAAAAAAATAGTGAGTGAACATCTGCAACTACCGTTAGCTGAATAATTCGCTCTACACTTTGCCAACTTGGCTCGGCAAATTTAAGAAGGAATGGGGTCAATCCTCGGTTTTTTCTTCTCACTCCACACAGGCAAATCAGTAAACCTATCGAGACGCTCACGAGAGTTTGATATGTAAAGGACACAGAGTACTCAGAGCTACGAACTTGTTTTTTTATAGCTCCAAACGGCTAAACCATTCATTAGGACAGCATAAATGATCGTCTTTATAAGTTGTGGCAAAATATCTTCAAAGGTGGAACCCTTCAGCATCACCATTCGCATGACTTCTACGAAATACTTGATTGGATTAAAATCAGTCAATACTTGAGCCCACCTTGGCATGCTCTCTATTGGTGTAAATAACCCGCTCATCAAAA
Source organism: Roseivirga sp. (assembly GCA_047633135.1). Classification (GTDB taxonomy): domain Bacteria; phylum Bacteroidota; class Bacteroidia; order Cytophagales; family Cyclobacteriaceae; genus Roseivirga. The sequence goes on along the minus strand of JBLIES010000015.1, from coordinate 15,230 downwards.
TGAATATTACCATAAAAAACCAAGAAATGAACATGGCTTGTTGCTGCGTATCGGTAAAGTTTGAAATGAATAAACCAATGCCCAAAATCACCAATATATAAATCGTGGTATAGCCATACATCAATAGCATACTACCAATCATTGGAACGGAAAACAGCACTTTTGAAATGATCAAACCGACGGTCAACAGCAGGAGACCAATGACTAAAAATGGGAATAGTTTGCCAATTATAAATTGATACTTCTTAATAGGCGTCACGTTTATTTGTTCCAATGTTCCCACTTCTTTTTCACGTACAATGTTCATCCCCGAAAGGAATAAAGTAATCATGGTGACCAATAAAACCAGGATCCCAGGCACCATAAAGGTTTTATAATTCAGGGTTTCGTTGTACCAAAAAGAAGGTATCGTCAAGATATTTTGAGGACGCAATTCAGAGAAACTGTTTCCTGAAACAAGTTCTGTTCGAATGGCATTGTTATAACTTGTAACCACCTGATTGATGTAAAAATTAGTGACTCCCGCAGCCGCTCCATCTATGGCATTTAATTGCAATCCTAAACTCGTCTTTTGCTCCTTCAGTAAGTCGCGCTCAAAATGAGATGGAAAGGTAATAATGACATCAATGTCGCCATTGAGCATGGCAGAATTGGCGATCTCTTGAGAGGGAAACTTGTCTTTTACTTGAAAGTATGTAGAGGCCGTAAACTTATCCAGTAGGCCATCGGCTGTGGAAGAATGATCGAAATCGACGTAGCCTACTTTTATGTTTTTAATCTCAAAAGTAGCGGCATTCGACAGGATAATCAGTTGCACTAAAGGCAACACAAAAATCAAAGGCAACATCGCCTTATTTCTGAATATCTGCTTGAACTCTTTCTGAATGATGTACAATATGGTATTCATCACTCTAGTCTTATTTTATATTTACGAATACTCAATCCGATAAAGAACAAAGTCATACCCAGTAAAATAAGCGTCTCCTTCCAAAGGTAGGTCAACCCAACTCCTTTGAGCATCACGCCTTTAATAATGGTGATAAACCACTTCGCAGGAATGATATGACTAATCACTTGAAGTGGAAGCGGCATACTATCAACTGGAAATATAAAGCCCGACAATAGGATGACTGGCAACATTAATCCCATCAAGGAAATCATCATTGCGGTTTGTTGGGTTTTAGAAATAGTGGAAATCAAAATCCCCAAGGACAGGGAAGTGACGATGAAAAGCACACTTTCTAAACCCAATAAAAAGAAGCTTCCTTGCACCGGCATTTTAAAAATAAATACACTCAGAAGTACAATAATCAATGCGTTGATAATGGATAAAAATACATAGGGCACTACTTTACCAATTATAACATGATACGGCTTGAGAGGAGAAACCAAAAGAATTTCCATGGTTCCCATTTCTTTCTCTTTAGCAATCGAAATGGACGTCATCATTGCAGAAACTAACATCAATATAATGGTCATAACGCCTGGGACGAACATAAAAACACTCTTTAACTCTGGATTAAATACCATTCGGCTATCGGATATCATCTGAAAAGGCAGCTGAATATCCTGATTGATTTCTTTGGTGTAATGCTGGGCAATTGAAGTGATGTAATTGTTAATGGTATTGGCTGTATTGGGATCTGTTGCGTCAGTTAGGAGCTGGATCCTGGCCACCCCGATGTTTTTCATCTGCTGGTCAAAATCCTTTTCAAAAACAATAACTGCCTTTACTTTCCCCTTTTTAAATATCGGCTCTACTTCACTTTGCGACTCCAACAAATGAGCCACCGTAAAGTAACTGGATGCACTAATCTTATTGACGATAGCATTGGTCGATGCGTCTTTCGACAAATCTAGAACAGCCACATTTACGTTGTTGATCTCGTTTGTAATCGCAAATCCAAACAACATAATTTGGACAATAGGCATTCCAAACAGAATAAACAAAGACCGTCGGTCTCTGAAAATATGGTAGAATTCTTTCTTTACAAATCCGATAAACTTCTTCACCCCCTCGCCAGTTTTAAAAAAACATCGTTCATATTGGAAACCTTAAACTGTTCTTTCAGTCGCTGCGGAGAGTCCAGCGCTTCTATCTTGCCATTTACCATAATGGATACTCTATTGCAATACTCCGCTTCATCCATATAATGTGTGGTCACAAATATGGTGGTACCCTCGTCAGCAGCTTTGTAAATCATCTCCCAAAACTGTCTTCGTGTAATGGGGTCTACGCCTCCTGTTGGCTCATCCAGAAATACAATCTTGGGCTCGTGCAACATAGCTACAGAAAACGATATTTTTTGTTTCCAACCCAAAGGCAAAGAACCCACCAGCTGATTTTCAATACCATTCAAACCAAGCTCCTCAATGAGTTTTGTAGCTTTCTGTTTGATCTGCTGTCGCTTCAATCCGTAAATGCCCCCAAAAAATGTAATGTTTTCTTGAACGGTTAAATCATCGTAGAGAGCAAACTTCTGACTCATATAGCCGATACTCTTTTTGATGTCCTCAGCAGAAGTAAATACATCAAAACCTGCCACACTTGCCTTTCCAGAAGTTGGCGTGGAAATTCCAATGAGCATTTTCATGGCCGTCGTTTTTCCTGCTCCATTGGCTCCCAAGAATCCAAATATTTCACCCCGCTTTACTTCAAATGAAATTTCATTCACCGCCTTGAAGGCCCCAAAAGCCTTTGTCAATCCTTCTACCTCAATTATATTTTCATCGAATCCAGTCATTGGTCTAATTGGCTAATTCCATAAAAGCATCTTCTATGGTGGCAGGGGTTACTTGAATTGTAATTTCATTCAATCCATTGTGCTCCAAATAGGCGCGTAACTCTTCAATTTCAAACGCCGTAGATTGATCGGTATAATGGATAAACTCTCCAAAAGGATACACACTATGTGCAGTAGGATATGCTTTTAGCGAAAGAATAAGCTGGTATGTATTGGAGGCTTTCACATCATAAATGACGTGAGCATGCTTCGTTACGATATCCTCAGGACTATTGATGTCTAATATCTTACCTCCTTGCATGAAGGCAATTCGATCACAAAGTGCCGCTTCATCCATATAGGGCGTAGAAACCAAAATGGTAATTCCCTTTTGCTGCAATCGCTTCAGCATTTCCCAAAACTCTTTTCGAGAAACGGGGTCAACACCTGTGGTGGGCTCATCCAAGAACAACACGTTGGGCTGATGAATTAGAGCGCAACACAAAGCTAACTTCTGTTTCATTCCACCCGAAAGGTCACCAGCTCTTCTGTTTTTAAAGGGTTCTATCTGAACATATATATCCTCAATGAGCCAGTAATTTTCAGCAACACTAGTATCAAAAATGGTCGCAAAAAAGGTTAGATTTTCCTCTACTGTTAAATCCTGGTAAAGCGAAAACTTGCCTGGCATATAACCAACGCTACTCCGAATGGAATTCATTCCTTCGATCACGTCAAAACCAAACACCTCAGCACTCCCCTCATCAGCAACCAATAAAGTGGTCAAAATCCGAAACAGAGTGGTTTTACCCGCACCGTCAGGACCTATCAAACCAAATAGTTCGCCTCGCGCGACTTCAAAGCTAATTTGATCTAACGCTTGTACCTCTTTAAAAGACTTTGATATGGCCCGAACGGAGATGCTCATTACTTAACCAGCAAGAAGTGACTTTCTGTTACTGCTACGACTTCATGTTTTAAATCTGCCTCAATAAATAAATAATCGCCTGGCTTCATAGCGGTAGTATCTCCCTTTTCAGTGGCGTAAAACCCTTTTCCTTTCACGCAAATTAAAAAAGCATCCACTGGACTTACATGCTCCTTTAGTTTCTCTCCAGCTTCTATTTTTAAAGCGATGGTTTTACCTTGGGTGGCATTGAAAAGCACATTGGTTTGTACGGCTTTTTCTTCCTTAAATAAATTCTCTATTCCGCTTTTTTCGACCTTACTAGTATTGCTCATAATAACTTCAGTTGATGTGCAACCTACTGCAATGATTAGTAAGGATGCAATGATTAGTACTTTTTTCATAATGGATTAATTTTTTGTTTTAAAAATCACTTCGGCGGGCATTCCAATCTTCAATGACCCGTCATTTTTCACGATTATTTTCATGGCGTACACCAGATTTACGCGCTCTTCTTTTGTCTGGATAATCTTTGGCGTAAACTCAGCTTCGGCGGAAATCCAACTAATCGTTCCGTCATAAGCAGTCATCCCCTCATGAGCATCGATATGAACACTAACCGATTGTCCAATTTTAACTTCCGATAATTGTGTTTCACTGATGTAAACCTTCAACTCTAACCGCTCGAGATTTGCTATTTTATACATTGGTTTTCCGAAGCTTACTACTTCCTGCTCCTCTGCATATTTTACCAATACCGTTCCCCCAATCGGATTTGTGAGGACACTTTTAGAAAGCTGCTCATCCAATCGCATCAGCTGTGCATCTAGCGTTGCTAATTCACTAATTATCGTTGCGTTTTGAGTTTCTACACTTTGAATTTGCGCATTTAGCACATCTACCCTTCCATTTACCTCATCCATTTGTCGCTGAGTAGCCGCTTCGTTCTTTAACATATTGGAAATCCTAATTTGCTCTGACTTCGCTGTTTTTAATTGAGCTCGCAATACAGCTATTTGAGATAAAACATTAGCAGACTTAGCCGCTATTCCTGCTTTACTCGCCAGCAATTGCTTCTTATTTAGATAAAAATCTATGGTATCAATCAGACCTACTACTTCTCCTTTTGGCAACAGCTGCCCTTCCTCAATGGTAAAAGAAAGTACTTTGCCCATGGACTCGGCTGATATAATCACCTCCTGTGCTTCAAAATTTCCGTATGCATCGGCACGATCAGCAGAGGAATTACACGAAGTAATGATTCCAACTAAGGCCATTCCAATCAAAAATTGATATCCCGTTTTTTTCATTTCCAAATAATTTAAGGAGTCACTCCTTTCAGTAAATAATAATTGGCCTCAGCCAGTGTAAGCTTCATTTCGTGCACGGCTTTATTGCTTTTTGCTTCATACAAATCTGTCAAGTCATCTAAATAATCTGAAGCCGTAATAGCGCCATTTTCCAATTCACTATCTGAAATTTTCACAATTTCCTCACGAAGGCTTATTAAGGATAAATCCGATGAAATCAGCTGATTGATTTTATCCATTTCAGCAGTTGATTCTGTCAATTGGATTTCATTGTTTACCTCAAATATTGACTTCTCCACTTCTACCATCTCCCGAGCCAAAGACAAGGACTCATTCGTTTTCTTTACTTTATTCCAATCAAAAATGGTCCACTTTAATTTCACACCTACCAGATAGTATTCGGTAAAGGCATTTTCAAGCACATTTAATCCCGGATTACCATACCCTAGTTGCCCAAAAGCATTCAATGTCGGTTTCATCCCATTTGAATTCACCTCCTGAGTAAGGGATAATTTCTGGCCTTGGAGTTCAAATAATCTCAACTCTGGCCTTGGAGATAGCTCGATCTCTAAAAAAGTTGGACGTTCTAGAACCGCATCAGAATACAATTGGTGGTAAGTCAATTGACCCAACTGCTTTAAAAATTGAGCTCGACTAGATCGGGTAGAAATAAGCTCTTGCTCTATTTGTATCAGCTCGGCTTTTAGGCTCTTTTCTACTTTCGCTAAGGCGACACCATTTGCAACTGCTACCTCGAGCTCTTTCAGCTTCAAGCTCAGCTGGTTCAGCTTATCATTGAATAACCCTTCCTTTTCTTGAAGGAGCAGAACTGATATATAGTAATAGTTGATTTTTGCCTTCAGTTGATACAAACTCACAGCGGCTTCTTGTTGCATAATAGCGGACTCTGCCCTTGACAACTTTGTTGCGGCATTGACGGAGCCACCGTTATAAATGGGTTGAAAAACATCAATTGTAGCTCGGTACTGATCCTTATTGAGCGGCTCTACGATTAGCTCAGGAATATCTAGGGGGAATTTTATTACCTCTGACTGATAAGTCGCCTGCCCGTTTAGCTCTATTCGGGGTAAATTAGCAGTACGGATGGCATCCTCATAAACTTCAGATTGAGCTTCCAAAAGCGCCTGTTTTTTAATCAATGGGAAATTCTGATTTAAAAATCCATAACAATCAGAAAGCGTTACTTTTTCTTGTCCAAGCAACAAAATGGGACTCAGTAAAAAGATGAAGAATACCTTTCTCATTTCTTTATAGAATTTAAAAGCACTTTAGTGGCGTGTTCGATTCTATTTTGAATCAAATCATCAAAACTCCGATCGTCCTTTTGCAGTAAATTCATCATCATAGGACGGCCTACAAAAGGAAATACCACCATTGAAAACATATCAATTATAAACTGGTCTGGATCTAATTTTCTGATTTCACCATCTTGAGTTGCAGCCAGCACTTGCTCCTTAAATTTTGCAATATGAGGCAAGGAATTATTGCTGAAAAATTTATCGGCAAACGCTGGGTTATTATTTAGCTCCTGAAGGATAAATACCGGCAAAAATCTGTTCTTGCTGACAAATGGAATATAATGGGCTACAAACTGAGTAATCTTTTCTGAAATGGAAATGTCCGCATTGAATATCCTACTTACCTCTGGAACCAGTTGCCCCAAAGCAGACTTAAAAACTGCTTCAAACAACAACTGCTTATTTCTAAAGTAGTAATGTAAAAGTGCCTTATTTATTCCTGCTTTATCCGCAATTTCTTGCATGCGAGAACCAGCAAATCCTTTCGATTGAAAAATTTCAACTGCAGCATTGAGTATTGATTCTCGGGCATTAAAGTCTTTCTTGCTCATTAACTACTTGGTTTAACCAAATGGTTAACAAAAGTAACTAAATAGTTGGATTGACACAATTTCAAAATAAGTTAGTGTTTGTCTATCTAGTCAAGTGTCTTGCTCAGAGAGGTCAAGCGCGGTGCTGAGCTTGTCAAAGTAACTTGTGCAGACCTAATTTATTGACGCCCAAAAAATGTAAGCGTTTAAAACCATGTAAAACAAGGACGGCAAAGAAACCCAGAGGCTATCTCTCAATTTTAACCTGACTATAAAGCCAGATAACATGAGTAAGGAAAGACCTAAAGATGAGAACACTAAAATAGGATTGTGCGCTAGTCCTACTAGCAAACCCGTAGCTCCCAAAAACTGCAATGCCATTATTATTAAACCAAACTTCTCCAAGCCAAAGCGCTTGAATTCGCTTTTCATTTTAGTTGATTTGAAGAAGTATCCCGTGTAAGCGTAGAAAGACAAACTTGATAGGAAAACGCATATTGTGCTTATGTCCATATCTGATTATTGCATTGATGCGAATGCTAGAAAAGTGCACAATATCAATAGGATTAGAGAAGGTAGATGTTTAATAAAAGGGTTTTTCGCTTTGAAGTGAAAATATTGGGCACCAACCATAAATAGACCCATCAGAATAGCTGGAATAAAAACCAATGATGAATACCAAATGCCCGCAACAATCAATGTGGCCAAAGAAATCTTAGATGCCCCCACAACGTTTCGGGTTATATCACTCAACCCGAACAGCTTAAATTCTATTATGACATTGTGAAACCTGAAAACCCATACGTAGTAAACAGAAATTGCCAAAGCCAGTTGCACTACTATTGTTAATTGTTCCATTGTATTTTACTTTTTATTTAGTCGTTTCGCTTTTCGGAACTCGCTTTGTTTTTAGTAAGAATTCCATTCTTTTTTTTTTTTTAGTATGTTCACATCGAAAGTGTTGACTCTGCCTTGCAGAATCTGCTTCTTGCCGTGCTGTTTTAAGTCGTTCTGCTAAGTTGTAAACCTGCGGAGACTATTCCTACTAAATCTTCAAAATACCTCACTCTCTCTTAGCCGCTTTGGCTCATTACAAATTTAATGAATAAATGTCTTGTTGTTAAGAATGTATCACTTGCTATGGAATAAGCCAATGAAGTCTGGGCCTTACACTTTACCTACTCATCAAACAGTGCCGAACTCAAATACCGATCTCCTCGGTCGCAGACGATAAAAACAATCACGCCTTCATCGATCTCATCGGCTATTTGCAAAGCAGCCGTTAAAGCGCCCCCACTGCTCATGCCCGAGAAAATGGCTTCTTCCTTGGCTAGTCGCCTTGCCATAGTGGCGGCTTGGTCTTGACTTACGTCAATGGTGCGGTCTACGCGAGAGGCTTCAAAGATCTTTGGCAAGAACTCGGGAGTCCAGCGTCGGATACCAGGTATCTTGGAACCCTCGGTGGGTTGGGTACCCACAATTTGCACGTCGGCATTCTGTTCTTTCAAATACCGCGAGACACCCATAATGGTGCCCGTCGTGCCCATGGCAGAGACAAAGTGCGTAACCTTGCCTTCGGTATCGTTCCAAATCTCAGGACCTGTAGTTCGGTAGTGCATTTTCCAATTGTCGGGATTGCCAAATTGGTTCAGCAAGTAGTAACCTTCGTTTGCCGCCATCTCTTCGGCCAGAGTGCGGGAATACTCGATGGTCTTTTCGGCGGGTGTCAAGATCAACTCGGCACCGAAAGCCTTCATGGTTTTACGTCTTTCTATGGTGGCACTCTCGGGCATGATCAGCGTCATTTCTACTCCGAGAATACGCGCAATCATAGCGAGGGCTATACCCGTATTGCCACTGGTAGCCTCTACCAGCTTGTCTCCTTTCTTTATATCGCCTCGGTCGAGCGCCCCCTTCAGCATGCCATAAGCGGCGCGATCTTTAACGCTTCCTCCTGGGTTGTGTCCTTCCAGTTTGCCGAAAAGGCTTACCCCTTTCTTCTGGCTGATGTTTTTAATCTCTACCAGGGGCGTGTTGCCAATGAGTCCTTCCAGCGTCATGACTTGAATTCAATTATATCGGTTTGGCCATCATTGTTGGTCAATGCAGCTTTGTAATACACCTTGGTGTTTGGCGGCACGCTACGGGTCAACCATACATTGCCACCCACGATACTGTGGTGGCCAATTACCGTATGACCTCCCAAAATGGTGGCACCCGCATAAAGTACCACGTGGTCTTCGATGGTGGGGTGGCGTTTCTTTTCGGCATCGCTCTTGGCTACGCTCAGTCCTCCCAAGGTTACTCCTTGGTAGATCTTGACGTGATGGCCTATGTGGGTAGTTTCGCCTATTACGATTCCCGTGCCGTGATCAATGCAAAAGTGCCTGCCGATTTCGGCTCTTGGGTGAATATCAATCCCCGTTTTTCCGTGGGCGAGTTCGGAGATGATTCTAGGAATCAACTCTACCTGCAAGTCAGAAAGGCAGTGTGCAATTCGGTAAGCCGCCACGGCATAAAACCCAGGATAGGAACGAATAATCTCAGTGGTCGACTTCGCCGCAGGATCACCTTCAAACATAGCCTGAACATCCTCTTGAAGCAGCTCGTGGATGTGAGGCATTTCTTCAAAAAAGCGATCTACTTTTTCTGATGCCTCCTCAGGGTGATCTAAATTGCGCGCCAATAGCGCATGGAGCTCGGCTTTTAGCTGCTCTACATGCGACTCAAAATCTTCAAATGTATCAAACGATTTCTTATCGAAGGCGGGAAACAAAAGTGAGATGACTCCATCGGCAAAAGAGACAATCTGTGAAGGCGAAGGGCAGTCGGCACATTTCGTGTTCTTGTCGAATAGCATTTTCAGGAAAGACGGTTCCATCATGGCTTAATATAAGTTAGAGAAATACGGTTCAATCTATCAATTTCAACGTGTAAGTGATCTTGGTTTCGGGCCTAAAGGTAGCGCTCACAGAACAGTATTTCTCCACCGAAAGTTTAACGGCCCGTTCTGCCTGATGCCGATCTATTTCTCCTGCAAGGGTAAAGATCAAGTGGATAGATTCAAATGGCTTTGACGCTCCTTCATCGGCGCGCACCCCGCTCACTTCTACCCGAAAGTCTCTAATCTTTTGGCGCTGCTTTTCTAAAATAAAAACGGCATCAAAAGCACTGCAGGAGCCCATGGCAGTTAGCAACAATTCCATGGGTCGCATTCCTTTGGACTCCTCGCCCCCATCGATGGAAACCCGATTTCCTCTATTGTTCTCCGCTTCAAAGTGCAGATGGTCGTCCTTTCGGACAATGTTCACATTCATGTTCATGTGTCAGGAAATTTAAAAGTTAATAGGTTTCGACTAAAATCAGAATGATTTGTTTGGCAAAGAGATCACTTGACAATCGGTCGTTAGACGGTGTAAAGCTAAAACCTGAATCCGATTGATTGCTGCGTTCCGCAAACATTTTGTTTGTGCGAATCGGGAAGCATCTCTAACCTCATCAACTTGCTCAAACGAGGACCCGAATTGGTCAAAAGCAGCACCTCTTATAAGTTCCATCAAAATGTGTAAAACTTTAAATTGAGTTAACTCACTGATAAAAAAGTATTTACTCAAAACTAGCGTTCTTTCATACTCGCGCAATCCAAGGTTATCCTTGGTGAATTGACTTTACGTTAAAAAATTAGAATATTTGTAACTGTCGGATTCACCCCCGACACGAAATCCTTTTATAACCCATTAGCCACCCTAGGGTGGTCGTTTAAACCTTGTTAAAATGCTGAAAAATTACCTCAAGGTAGGCTTGCGCCTCAGTCTGTGCGCAATTTTGCTAGGCACCTTTAGCGTCTTCGGGCGAATTGATCTGAACGCACCTGAAATTTATGATGGACCTTTGCCAAGCGCCACAACCTTTTCAGAAACTTTTGAAAACATTGGGGCAAGCAGTAGTGTTTTCACCGATTTATCCTGGACAGGCGATGAAGGAATCTTCTTTGTTGCCACTGATGCGAAAACGGATGGCACTATAAACGGCCGAGCTATCACCGTGAGAGACGGCCAGGTAGTGGCAACAGATCTCTTAGGGGGAATAGCCAACATTACCATTACCACCCAAGGAGAAATTGGCAGTGGAACGGGAACGCTTGACATACTCGTGAACAGCATCTCTGTGGGCACGGTACCTTACGATGCAACGGTGCAAACAACCACCATAACTGGTCTTAATCTGGAGGGATTCTTTGACCTGCAGATAGCCTTTCCAGGAACCGATAATGTCAAGATCGACGACCTTTCGTGGGCGTGTTACCAAATTCCCCCAGCTTTATTGTTCTCTCAATACGTCGAGACAAATGGCGGCCCGATCCCAAAAGGTGTTGAAGTCTGGAACAATACAGGAAGCACGATTGATTTTAGTTTAGACAATCTCGTCATCGAAAAAGGAACCAATGGATCGGCTCCCACTACAGATTTTACACTATCCTCAGGTACGCTTGAAGATGGAAAAGTAATCGTGGTAGGTACCGCAGATATGGGGACCTATCTTGATGATACTTTTGGAGCGGGAAGTATTCAGTATGCGCTAAAACCATTTGTCTTTAGCGGAGACGATGCCCTAGTATTAAAACTGGACGGAGAGATCACCGACATGATCGGAATAGCGGGCAATGATCCTGGCACTGAATGGTCAGGTTCGGGAGTCTCGACGAAAGATCAAAACATATCGCTCTTAAGCGTAATCGAAGGAGGAAGTCCCGCAGGTTTCACCGATCCTTCAACACGTTTCAGCACAGTAAGCATCGAACCATCAGAAGATGGTGGACTACGAGGATTTGGCTTAGCGCCAAACGAGGCATCTTATGTGATCGCTTCTGCCAGCGACACTGCCGTTCAATGCGCCGATTTTGATGTCTTGGTATCCATAATCAATGGTGGCGATGTCAATACTGTCGAAACATATTTGACTTTCGACCCTGCGTTGGTTCAAGTAGAAGCTATCACTGCGCCTGGAGGAACAGCTCTGCCCGATGCTTCAACACTTTCGCAAGTAGCCCTTCCAATAGCATTTGACAATAGCGCGGGAACGATCATTTACGCAGCTTCTTCGCCTACATTACTTACGGACAATTTTGACTTGATGAAGATCACCTTCTCTGCAGTAACTGGAACAGGCACATCTGTAGTTGATGTTGTTCTAACAGGGAGTCCAAGATCTAGAATAGCCACCACAGGACTCGTTGGCGGTGTATTTGTAGCTACTGATCTCGATGTATCTGCCTTCAGCGAAGGCATCACCCTGACTCCCGATCTCGAGATTCCATTCTTCGCCTGTGTCTCTGGGCCTAACGAAGATGCCGATCCTGGCACCTGCACATACACGGTTCAAGGCAACCAATACGATCCTATAGGAGCTGAGGACAATTGTGGAATTGCATCTATCATAAATGACTACAACAACACAAGCACGCTAGCAGGTGAGCCATTCACAGATGGCACAGCCGTTACTTGGACAGTGACTGATGTCAATGGCAATTTTGGCCAATGCAACTTTGTTATGACGGTAGAGGATGCGCAAAACCCAGTAGCCGCCTGCCAAGGCATCACGGTGCAACTCGACGCCAACGGAATGGCATCGATCACTCCAGGAGACATTGACGACGGTAGCACTGACAATTGCGGCATAGACAACCTCTCTTTGGATATCAGCTCATTCACCTGTGCTAATGTTGGTGCAAATACGGTGACACTTACCGCAACGGATGCTGCAGGAAACGATGATACATGCACGGCTACCGTGACCGTTGAGGACAATGTAGCTCCGGTTGCCCTTTGCCAAGATATGACCCTTCAACTGGATAGTACAGGCAATGCAACTATTCTAGCAGACGATATTGATAATGGTTCTAATGATGCGTGTGGAATTGCTTCACTAAGTGTTGCGCCAAGTAGCTTTTCCTGCACTGAATTGGGAGCTAATACGGTAACACTTACCGTAACGGATAACAACGGTAATGTCTCTATTTGCACGGCAACGGTAACGGTTCAAGATAATGTTGATCCCGAGACACCTGTGCTCGCAAGCATTACTGCCGAGTGTTCTGCAACACTCGTTGCTCCCACCACTACCGAAAACTGTGCGGGAACCATTACAGGAACTACTACTGATCCTACTTCTTATTCTGCTCAGGGTTCATTTACCGTGACTTGGAACTTTGATGATGGAAACGGAAACAATATCGATGTCGCACAAAACGTGATCATCGATGATGTGACTGCTCCCGCAGCTGATGTGGCAAGCCTATCCGATGCAACAGGCGAGTGCTCTGCAACGGTAACTGCTCCAACGGCTACGGACAACTGTGAAGGCGTTATTACAGCTACCACCACTGATCCGCTGACCTACAATAATCAAGGGACCTTTACGGTGACTTGGACGTACGATGATGGAAACGGAAATACCAGTTCACAAATACAAACGGTGATTGTAGATGATGTGACTGCTCCAGCAATAACCTGCGCAGCCAATGACTCAAGGTCAGTCAATCAAATCAACGATACTTATCTAGCTTCTGGCGCTGAATTTGACGCCACCGCCACAGACAACTGTCTTGGTGTGGTATCGATTTCTCACGATGCAGGTGTCATCTTGACTCCTCAAGTTGGGCCAAACAACACTTCATTGGATGGATGGGAATTCCCAGTGGGAACAAGCACGATCACATTTACCGCCACCGATGTAGAGGGGAATGAGAGCACTTGCACAGTTGAGGTAACGGTCGCCAACGTTGAAGTGAGCGGAACGATTACCCTGAACGGAGCTTGTCTTCCATTGGATATGACCATCAGTCTTTACGAACCAGGAACACCAAACCCCGCTCCCGTTCTGGCAGGAACATTTGCGGGCATCACGATCGATCCTTCAGGTGTCTTCAACTTTGATGCATCGGGAATCGTTCCAGGAAGCTACGACGTGTTCATCAAAGTAGATCGATACCTCACTGAGTTTGTAGGAAACTACACCATCTCAAATTCAGCGACGGGAATCACGGGTTCTGGATTCAGACCGGGAGACATCAGTGATCTATCGCCAGATCTAATTGACGGACTAGACTTATCTATTATGATCGACGCTTACAATACGATTCCTGCTGATGCAGCTTACGATGATCGAGCAGACCTCAATTGCGACGACGTGGTTGACGCACTTGACTTATCGCTCTTGATCTTCTTTTTCTTAGACGATCCTGATAGCCCATTAAGCGAATAATCAATTCAAAGACTGAAAGACAATGAAAACTCAAACAAATAACACAGAATGGATGGCACGCTTCAGTGCCATCCTCTTTGCCTTTTTGCCCATGCTATTGATGGGACAAAGTGCCAACTTCAAATTCTTCCCAGCAGCTGTGGAAGTTTACGAAGGAGGAGTATTCCAAACCCAAGTCATCATCGAAACTGGCAATGTTCCCATTTCGGTCTTTGACTTGCATTTGGCTTTTGACAGTGAATTCTTGCAAGTGGTGGAAGTCGAGATGTTAAGCGAATCATCTTTCAACTATCACCTTCCCGCTGATTTTAGCAACAACGATGGAAAATTAGATCTGGCCGCCTTTCACCTTGGTGCGGATGTCAGCGAAGATTTCGTGGTGGCCAACATCACCTTCATGGCGGAAAGCGCAACTGAACTCACTCAGGTGACTCACCCGATGAATGTCTTCCCAAAATCAGTTATCGCATACGGCGGTGAGGACGTAATGGGTGAGGTAGGAAACCTCGACGTGACGGTTGTGGGTAGTCCCCTTTCGGATGGAGTCGACTCAGGCGACAATGAATATGACTTAACGATATGGCCTAACCCATCCAGCGACTTTGCTCAGATATCCTTTGAGCTTGCAGAGGAAGGTCAAATATCACTTCAAATCTTCTCTGTTGAGGGAAAATTGATGGAGACTATTTACGAGGGAGGCGCACAAGGAAAAACACGGTACCAATTTGAGGTGGATGCGAACAGTCTTTCGGCAGGAACATACACTTGTCGGTTAATGAATACTAGCGGAAAGGTGGTTTCTAAGGCACTTACAATCGTAAAATAATTGATCGAAACAGCAGGTATCTACCTTTGAAAATCTGCTATTGATTTGCCTTCTGAGATATTGTAATTTGAATTCCGAAAAATCCCAAAATGAAAAAGTCTGTCCAGCTCATATCAATCGACAATTTAAAAAACCACGTTTTAATTGCCGTTTTGTCCGTTTTCCTTTTTGGCTTAAGCCAAGATGGATTGGCTCAATTGGCAAATGCAGCAGTTGCGCCTGCACTGGTAGAAGTCGGAGTAGGCGATTCATTTACTGTAACGGTGAACATTGATCCAAATAATAGCGGCATAAGTGTAGCTCAAGTGGCTATGAACTTTGATCCATCCATCATTCAAGTGGACGGTGTCAG